>JAQGNA010000011.1 GCA_028292075.1 Rhodoferax sp.
CTACGCGCTGTTCCCGCACATGACCGTGGCGCAAAACGTGGGCTATCCGCTGCAGGTGCGCGGCATCAGCGGCGATGCCCGCGCACGGCAGGTGCGCGAGGCGCTGGGCATGGTCCGCATGGAAGCCTTCGGCGAACGCTTTCCGGCCCAGCTGTCGGGCGGCCAGCAGCAGCGCATCGCGCTGGCCCGCGCGCTGGTTTTCAAGCCCGAGCTGGTGCTGATGGACGAGCCCCTGGGCGCGCTCGACAAGCAGCTGCGCGAACACATGCAGCTCGAGCTCAAGGCGCTGCACCGGCAGCTCGGCGTGACCTTCGTCTACGTGACGCACGACCAGGGCGAGGCGCTCACCATGTCCGACCGGGTGGCCGTGTTCGACCAGGGCATCATCCAGCAGCTCGACCCGGTGGGCGCGCTGTACGAGACGCCCGGCAACGCCTTCGTGGCCAGCTTCATCGGCGACAGCAACCGCCTGCAGGGCCAGATTGGCCCGCACGAGCCCGGCACGGCGGCCAACAGCGACCGCTGCACGCTCGCCCTGCCCGGCGGCTCGGTGCTCCGCGGCATGCGCGTGGGCGAAGCACGGCCCGGGCAGAGCGCCACGGCCAGCATCCGCCCCGAGCGCATGCGGCTGGTGGACGCGGCCAACGCCGCCGAACTGGGCGACGCCAGCAACGTGCTGCGCGGCAAGGCTGCCGGCATCATCTATTTCGGCGACCACGTGCGCCTGCAGTGCGACTTCGGCGAGCAGCCGCAGTGCTTCGTCAAGGTTCCGCTCGACACCCCGGCGCTTGCCAGCCTGGCACCCGGCCAGCCAGTGGCGCTGGCCTTCGCGCCAGAGCATCTGCGCATCTTTTCCTGAGTTCTCGCTTTTGCCCTACCGCTTTCTTCGTTCCCTGCTTCCTTCAACCTGAAAGACCCACACCATGCATCGCTTCCACCTCTACGCCACCGCAGCCGCCGCGCTGCTCGCCTGCGGCCTGGCCAGCGCCAAGGACCTGACCGTCGTGAACTTCGGTGGTGCCAACGGCAACGCCCAGAAGGCGGCCTTCGTGCAGCCTTTCGAGAAGCAGACCGGCCACAAGATCGTCGGCGTGGAATACAACGGCGAGCAGGCCAAGGTGAAGGCCATGGTCGAGGCCAAGCGCGTGACCTGGGACCTGGTCGAAGTCGAGACCGGCGACCTGGCCCGCGGTTGCGAGGAAGGCCTGTACGAAAAACTCGACTACGCCAAGATCGGCGCCAAGACCGGCTTCATTCCCGAAGCCCCGCAGGAGTGCGGCATCGGCATCTTCGTGTGGTCCACCGTGCTGGGCTACAACAGCGAGAAGCTCAAGACCGCGCCCACCGGCTGGAAGGACTTCTGGGACGTGAAGAAGATCCCCGGCAAGCGCGGCATGCGCAAGACGGCGCTCTACAACCTCGAGTTCGCGCTGATGGCCGACGGCGTGCCCGCCAAGGACGTCTACAAGGTGCTGGCCACCAAGGACGGCGTGGACCGCGCATTCAAGAAGCTCGACGAGATCAAGCCCTTCATCCAGTGGTGGGAAGCCGGCGCACAGCCGCCGCAGTTCCTGGTGGCGGGCGACGTGGTCATGAGCACGGTGTTCAACGGCCGCATCGATGCGGCGCGCCGCGAGGGAAAGGCGCTGAACGTGGTCTGGGACGGCGGCATCTATGACCTCGACTACTGGGCCATTCCCAAGGGCACGCCCAACAAGGACCTGGCGCTCGAATACATCGCCTTCAGCGTGGCGCCCACGCAGCAGGCGGCCTATGCCAAGAACATCGCCTACGGCCCGGTGAACCAGGCCGCGATCAAGATGCTCGACGCCAAGACCCTGGCCGACCTGCCCAACGCGCCGGCCAACAGCAAGAACGCGGTGCTGCTCGACGGCGCCTTCTGGACCGACCACGGCGAAGAGCTGCAGCAGCGCTTTACCGCCTGGGCGGCCAAGTAAACCGCAACCCTCGCAAGGACCACCGCGATGAGCACCGACACCGCCCTGCCGCCACCGCCGCTGGGCGGTGCCGTGCCCGCCATGGCCGAAGCCGCCCCCGAAGCCGCCCCTCAAGCGGCGGCAAGCGTGCGCCGCCTCAAGCAGGAACTGCAACGCGCGGAGCGGCGCAAGAAAGCCTCCGCGTTGGCGCTGATCGCGCCGCTTGCGCTGTTCCTGCTCGTGGTGTTCGCCGTGCCCATCGGCGCGCTGCTGCAGCGCGCCGTGGCCAGCCCCGAGATTCCGAACGCACTGCCGCAGACGGTGGCCGTGCTGGCCGCCTGGGACCGCAAGGCCCTGCCGCCCGATGCCGCCTACAGCGCACTGGCCGCCGACCTCGCCACCGCGCGCCAAGGCAACAGCGCCGGCGAACTGGCCCGCCGCCTGAACAACGAGATCAGCGGCTACCGCTCGCTCATCACCAAGACCTCGCGCGCCATGCCGGTGCAGGGCGATGCCCGCCAGGCGTTGCTGGCCATCGACCCGCGCTGGGGCGAGCTGCCCTACTGGCAGGCCATCGCCAAGAACGGCAGCCGCAACACGCCTTTCTTCCTGCTGGCCTCGCTCGATCTGCAGCAGGACAACTTCGGCAACATCCATGCGGCGCCCCCTGAAGGCGCCATCTACCGCGACATCTTCGCGCGCACGCTGTGGATCGGTGCACTCACCACCGGGCTGGCGCTGCTCATCGCTTTCCCGCTGGCCTACTGGGCCTCGACCCTGCCGGCGCGCCAGGCCAACCTGGTGATGATCTGCGTGCTGATCCCGTTCTGGACTTCGGTGCTGGTGCGCATCGCCGCCTGGGTGGTGCTGCTGCAGCAGTCGGGCCTGGTCAACACCGGGCTCATGGCGATGGGCATCACCAGCGGGCCGATCGCGCTGCTGTTCAACCGCACCGGCGTCACCATCTCGATGGTGCACATCCTGCTGCCTTTCATGATCCTGCCGCTGTACAGCGTGATGAAGGCGATTCCGCCGACCTACCAGCGCGCGGCGATCTCGCTGGGCAGCCACCCGTTCGCGGCATTTTGGCGCGTGTACGTGCCGCAGACCTATGCCGGCATCGCGGCCGGGGTGCTGCTGGTGTTCATCACCGCCATCGGCTACTACATCACCCCGGCGCTGCTGGGCGGGCCGGGCGACCAGATGGTGAGCTACTACGTCGCCTACTTCACCAACCAGGCCGTCAACTGGGGCATGGCCTGCGCGCTGGGCGCCCTGCTGCTGGTGGCCACGCTGGTGCTGTACGCGGTGTACCAGCGCATCGTGCAGACCAATGCCAACGCCAACATCCGTTGAAGCCACTGACACGGTGATCACCATGCGCAACCTGCTCCACACCTTCCCGCCCTACACCTCGCTCGTCGAACGCGCCTGGTACTACATGCTGCGCGGCATCTGCGCGCTGGTGCTGCTGTACCTGGTGCTGCCGATCCTGGCCATCGTGCCGCTGTCGTTCAGCGACAGCAGCTTCCTGGCCTACCCCATCACCGGCTTCTCTCTGCGCTGGTACCAGAACCTGTTCGAGGCCGAGGAATGGATGCGCGCCGCCAAGAACAGCTTCATCGTGGCCCCGGCGGCCACGCTCATCGCCACGGTGCTCGGCACACTCGCCGCCACCGGCCTGAGCAAGGCCGAGTTCCGCGGCAAGGCGATCCTGATGGCGGTGCTGATCTCGCCGATGGTGGTGCCGGTGATCGTGGTCGGCGTGGGCATGTACCTGTTCTTCGCGCCGCTCGGCCTGTCGGACAGCTACACCGCGCTGATCCTCGCGCATGCCGCCCTCGGCGCGCCCTTCGTCGTCACCACCGTGCTGGCCACGCTGCAGGGCTTCAACCACAACCTGGTGCGCGCCAGCCTGAGCCTGGGCGCCAACCGGCTCACCACCTTCTTCCGCATCACGCTGCCGCTGATCGCACCGGGCGTGATCTCCGGCGCGCTGTTCGCCTTCGCCACCTCGTTCGACGAAGTGGTGGTGACGCTGTTCCTGGCCGGAGCCGAACAGGTGACGCTGCCGCGCCAGATGTTCACCGGCATCCGCGAGAACATCAGCCCGACGATTGCGGCGCTGGCGACCATCCTGATCATCTTTTCCACCACCCTGCTGCTCTCACTCGAGTGGCTCCGCGGCCGAGCCGCCCGCCGCGGCGGCTGACTTCAAGGACAACATGCTGAAACTCCGCAACCCCGAACTGTTCCGCCAGCAGGCCTACCTCGACGGGCGCTGGTGCGACGCCGACAGCGGCGCCACCTTCGAAGTTACCAACCCGGCCACCGGCGAGGTGCTCGGCCATGTGCCCGAGATGGGCGCCGCCGAAACGCGTCGCGCCATCCTCGCCGCGCAAGCTGCCTGGGCCACCTGGCGCCGCAAGACCGCCAAGGAGCGCAGCGTGATCCTGCGCAAGTGGAACGACCTGATGCTGGCCAACGCCGACGACCTGGCCGCCATCATGACCGCCGAGCAAGGCAAGCCGCTGGCGGAATCGAAGGGCGAGATCGCCTATGCGGCGTCGTTCATCGAGTGGTTCGCCGAAGAAGGCAAGCGCGTCAACGGCGACACGCTGCAGTCACCAGCCAATGACAAGCGCCTGCTG
>JAQGNA010000110.1 GCA_028292075.1 Rhodoferax sp.
TCATGCGGCCCGAGCAGATCCTGACCGCGCTGCCCCGTGCCGTCCAGGTCATGACCGACCCCGCCCAGTGCGGCCCGGTCTGCCTGTCACTGCCGCAAGACGTCCAGACCCAGGCCTTCGACTGCCCGGAAGAATTCTTGCAGCCGGCCGTACTGCGATGGCGCAGGCCCCCGGCCGATGCCGGCGAGCTGGCCCGCGCCGTGGCGCTGCTGCGCGGGGCCCGGCGCCCGCTCATCGTGGTGGGCGGTGGCGTGCTCTACAGCCAGGCGACCGATGCCCTGGCCGCTTTCGCGCAGGCCTTCGGCGTGCCGGTGGCCGAGACGCAGGCCGGCAAGAGCAGCCTGCCGTGGAACGACCCGCTGAACGTCGGCTCCATCGGCGTGACCGGTTCGCCGGCGGCCAATGCCCTGGCGCGCGAGGCCGACCTGGTGCTGGCCATCGGCACCCGCCTGCAGGACTTCACCACCGGCTCGCACAGCCTGTTTGGCCAGGCGCGCCTGCTGGGCTTGAACGTGCAGCCGGCCGACGCCGGCAAGTGGGCCGGCGCCAGCCTGGTGGCCGATGCCCGCACCGGCCTTCAGCAGCTCGGTGCCGAGTTGGCCGGCTGGTCGGCCGACGCCGGCTGGACGCGCCGCGCCAAGGAGTTCGCCCACAGCTGGGTCGAGCGCGTGGAGGCCCTCACCGGCTTCGGCTTTGATGCGCAAATCGAGGCGGCCGCATCCGCAGCGGCACCGTCTGCGCTGCCCTACGACGCCGAAGTCATCGGCGCAGTGCGCGACTCTGCCGAGGACAGCGACACCCGCGACGTGGTGGTCTGTGCAGCCGGCACGCTGCCGGCCGAACTGCACAAGCTCTGGCGCGCCGGCCGGCCTGGCAACTACCACATGGAATACGGCTACTCGTGCATGGGCTACGAGATCGCCGGCGGCCTGGGTGTGAAGATGGCCCGGCCCGCGCAGGAGGTGATCGTCATGGTGGGCGACGGCTCCTACCTGATGATGAATTCGGAGATCGCCACCTCGGTGATGCTGGGCCGGAAGCTCATCATCGTGGTGCTCGACAACCGCGGCTTCGGCTGCATCCAGCGGCTGCAGCTGGCCTCGGGCAGCCCCCGGTTCAACAACATGCTCGACGACTGCGCCGACGCCGACGCCGAGGGCAGCCTGCCGCAGATCGATTTCGCCATGCATGCGCGCAGCCTGGGCGCCGAGGCCGTGCACGTGGACGGCATCGCCTCGCTGAAAGAGGCCATGCGCCGCGCCCGCGAGGCCACGCGCACCCAGGTCATCGTGATCGACACCACCCACACCCGCACCACCGACGACGGCGGTTGCTGGTGGGAGGTGCCGATCCCCGAGGTGTCCGACCGCATCGAGGTGCGGGCCGCCCACGCGCAATACCTGCAGGACAAGCAGGGCCAGCAGCGGCCCTGAGCGCGGCGAATTCCGTACGAGCCCGCACACCACTTTCAATCGAACCAACCATCACCACAGGATCAACCGCATGAACTGGAACGTACGCATCGGCGTCAACCCCTTGAGCTGGATGAACGACGACCTCCCTTCCCTGGGCGGTGAGACCGCGCTTGAAACCGCCTTGTCCGAAGGCAAGGAAATCGGCTACGAGGGCTTCGAGCTCGGCAACAAGTTTCCGAAGGACGGCCCGGGCCTGAAGGCCAAGCTCGATGCCTTCGGCCTGGCCTGCGTGTCGGGCTGGTACTCGGGCTTTCTGGGCGAGGACACGGTCGAGGCCGAGATCGAACGCTGCCGCGCCCACCTCGAGAAGCTGCAGTACAACGACGTGCGGGTCGTGGTGTACGGCGAATGCGCCGGCACCATCCAGGGCCAGATCGACACCCCGCTGGCCAAGCGCCCGCGCTTCGCCGACGAAGCCGCCTGGCGCGCCTATGCCGACCGGCTGAACGCCTTCGGTGCACACCTGGTCGCCACCTACGGCATCCGCCTGGCCTACCACCACCACATGGGCGCTTATGTCGAGTCGCCCGACGACGTGGACCGCCTCATGGCGCTCACCGACCCGGCCAAGGTCGGCCTGCTGTTCGACACCGGCCATGCCTATTTCGGCGGCGCCGCCGACCCGGCCGCGTTGCTGAGGAAGCACGTCTCGCGCGTGGTGCACGTGCACTGCAAGGACGTGCGGCCGCAGGTCATCGCCCAGGCGCGCAACGACGGCTGGAGCTTTCTGAACGGCGTGCTGTACGGCACCTTTACCGTCCCTGGCGACGGCGTGATCGACTACGGCGCCGTGCTGGGCGTGCTGCATGGCGCGGGGTACGAAGGCTGGCTGGTGGTCGAGGCCGAGCAGGACCCAGCGGTCGCGCCGAGCTATGCCTACGCGAAAAAGGGCTACGAGACGCTGAAGGCCATCGTCGACCAGCTCGATGGGAAGGGGGCCTGAGATGGTGAGTCCTCTTCTGGCCAAGGCCGCGCCCCAGGGCCGCGAGATCGTCAACGTGACGCCCGAGAGCGCCGGCTGGGGCTATGTGGGCTTCCGGGCGGTGCGCCTGAAGGCCGGCGAAACCGAGAGGCTGGACACCGGCGGCAACGAGCTGTGCCTGGTCGTGCTCACCGGCACGGTCGACGTCACCGTGGGCGGCGAAACCTACAAGGCGCTCGGCACCCGCGACAGCGTGTTCGACCCGGTGGCGCCCGCCGCCGTGTTCGTGCCGCGCGGCCACGCGGTCAGCCTGACGGCCAGCCGCGATGCCGAGGTCGGCCTGTGCACCGCGCCGGCCGGCGACACGCCGCGGGCGGTGCGGGTGATCGACCCTGCCAGCATGCGCCGCAGCGTGCGCGGTGCCGGCAGCAACACCCGCTATGTGTGCGACATCCTGCCGCACGACGACCCCACGGCCGACCACCTGCTGGTGGTCTAAGTCATCACCCCGGCAGGCCATTCGTCGAGCTACCCGCCGCACAAGCACGACCAGGAGGCGCCGCCCACCGAGACGCAGCTCGAGGAGACCTACTACCACCGGCTCAACCCGCCACAGGGCTTCGCCTTCCAGCGCGTCTACACCGACGACCGCAGCATCGACGAGGCCTGCGCCGTGGAAGACCACGACGTGGTGATGGTGCCGCGCGGCTACCACCCGGTGGTCGCGCCGCACGGCTACGACCTGTACTACCTCAACGTGATGGCCGGCCCCAACCGGTTCTGGGTCTTCAAGAACGACCCGGCGCACGAGTGGATGCTGGCCAGCCCGCCCACCGGCTACAACCCCAACAAGGCATCCTGACCATGAGCGACCTCACCAACGCCATCGAGGAAATCGTCCGTGCCGCCGGCACCATGATGCGCGAGGCCTTCAACGATCCGCGCAAGCCCGCGTATTCGTTGAAGGGCCGGCAGGACTACCTGACGGTGACCGACGGCGCCGTCGAGCGCTTCGTGCGCAGCGAAGTGGCCCGCCGCTTCCCCGGCGACGGCGTGCTGGGCGAAGAAGACGGCGGTGCCGTCGACGGCGCGCGCCTGTGGATCGTCGACCCGATCGACGGCACGGCCAACTTCGCGCGGCAGATTCCGCACTTCTGCATCTCGCTCGGCCTGATGGTGAACGGCCGCCTGGAGGCCGGCGCCATCTACGAGCCGATGCACAACGAGCTTTTCATCGCCGAGCGCGGGCAGGGCGCCTGGTGCAATGGTGTGCGCATGAAGGTCAGCGGCCAGCATGAACTGCCCGCGGCCTCGGTCGAGATCGGCTGGTCGACCCGCATGCCCACCGCCACCTACCTGGGGCTGGTGGGCCGCAGCATGGAAGCCGGCTGCGCGGTGCGGCGCGCCGGCTCTGGCGCGCTGGGCCTGGCCTACGTGGCCGCCGGCCGCAGCGAAGCCTATGCCGAGGCACACATCAACGCCTGGGACGTGGCGGCGGGCCTGCTGCTGGTGGAAGAAGCGGGTGGCCGCGTCAACGACTTCTGGGGCGGCAACGGCCTGAGCCAGGGCAACCCGGTGCTCGCGACCAACGCGGCGCTGGCCGATCAGATCAGCGTTTTAACGGGTATCGCATTGAAGTAGCGGCCGATAAGCTGGGCCCGCCCGTCGGGCCAGACGAACAGGTCAACAGATCAACAGGAGACAGACATGATGGTTTCGAAACTCAAAGCCGTGGCCCTTGCCGTGATGGCCGCCGGTGACTTTGCCAGCCAGCCCGCGCGTGCCGCCGAGGAACTGGTGGTGTATTGCAACGTGCAGGAGGAGTGGTGCCGGCCCATGGTCACCGCCTTCGAGAAGGCCACCGGCGTCAAGGTGCTCATGACCCGAAAGAGCGTGGGCGAGACCTATGCGCAGATCAAGGCCGAGGCCGCCAACCCGAAGGCCGACATCTGGTGGGGCGGCACCGGCGACCCGCACCTGCAGGCCGCCGAGGAGGGCCTGACCGAGCCGTACAAGTCGCCCAAGCTGGCCGAACTGCAACCCTGGGCGGTGAAACAGGCCGAGGCCGCCAAGTACCGCACCGTCGGCGTCTACGCCGGTGCGCTGGGCTTCAGCTACAACACCGAGGAACTGGCCAAGCGCAAGATCGCTGCGCCCAAGTGCTGGGCCGACCTGACCAAGGCCGACTTCAAGGGCGAGGTGCAGGTGGCCAACCCCAACGCATCGGGCACCTCCTACAACATGCTGGCCACCCTGGTCCAGGTCATGGGCGAGGACAAGGCCTTCGACTACATGAAGGCGCTGCACAAGAACGTCAACCAGTACACCAAGGCCGGCGCCGCACCGGCCCGCGCCGTGGCCACCGGCGAGAGCATGGTCGGCATCACCTTCATGCACGACGCGGTGACGCAGGTCGTGGAAGGTGCCCCGGTCAAGGTGGTGGCGCCCTGCGAGGGCACCGGCTACGAGATCGGCAGCATGAGCATCGTCAAGGGCGCGAAGAACATGGCCAATGCCAAGAAGTGGTACGAATGGGCATTGACCCCCGAAGCGCAGGGCCTGGCCGTCAATGCCAAGGCCTACCAGGTGCCGAGCAACAAGGCGGCCCCCACGCCGGCGCAGGCACCGAAGTTTGCCGAGATCAAGCTGATCGAATACGACTTCGTGAAGTACGGCTCGACCGCCGAACGGTCGCGCCTGCTCGCCAAGTGGGACAAGGAAGTCGGCGCGCTGCCCAAGTGAAAGGGCACGAAAGCGCCTGCGGCACGGGCCCCGCTCACATGGGTGGTGTGCACCGCGCAGCCGCACGGCGCCGGTTGCCGATGCGGTCTTGACCCGCTTGTGGCGCAGTGTTCCGCCTGCCCGTTGGCGCCAAGCCACCTGGTTTTTCTCAACGCCTGCCGCATTCGCGGCAGCGCACAACCCTGAGCGCACAGCGTGAATAAATCCCTCCCCACGCGGATCAGTCCTGCGACCCATGCGGACCCCTACGGTTGGCTGCTGGCCGCGGTCGCGGTCGTGACGGCCGTGCTGGTGATGCCCTGGACTTCGGCGTCGCTGACCATCGGCGTGGCCTGCCTGGCGGTCGGCATCGGCAGCTGGTTCGCCGCCCGCTCCGGCGCGTTCAAGAACGACGCCACCATTGCCGGCGTGGTCTGCGTGGTGTCGTTGCTGCTGCTGGTGTTCGTGGCCTACCCGATCGGGCGCATGCTGCTGGCCGCCTTCATCGACCCGAGCGGTCAATGGGTGGTGAGCAATGCCTTTGACCGATTCTTCAACGCGGACGTGTGGGGCGCGGGTTGCATCACCGGCAACGTGCGCTGCGGCGTGGCCATCAACTCCATGACGCTGGCCATTCTGGCGGGCGGGCTGAGCACGCTGTTCGGCTTCGCGCTGGCGCTGCTGGCCGAACGTGGCGCACGCCGCAACAAGGTGTGGCTGCGCATTCTGTCAATCCTGCCGGTGGTCACGCCGCCCTTCGTCATCGGCCTGGCCATCGTCATCCTGTTCGGCCGCACCGGCATCGCCACGCAGTTGGCGAGCGAGTGGTTTGGCATACCGCGCTCGCGCTGGATCTACGGCCTGCCCGGCGTGCTGCTGGCGCAGACCATCAGCTTCACGCCGCTGGCCTTCCTGCTGATCAGCGGCGCCCTGAAGCTGGTGAGCCCCACGCTGGAAGAGGCCGGCCAGGTGCTGCGCGGCACGCCCTCGCATGTGTTTCGCACGGTGACCTGGCCGCTGGTGCGCCCGGCCATCGCCAACGCCTTTCTGCTGGGCTTCGTGGAAAGCCTGGCCGACTTCGCCAACCCGCTCGTGCTGTCGGGCAACTTCGAGGTGTTGTCGACCAAGATATTTTTCGCCATTGCCGGCGCCCAGCAAGACGCCTCGCGCGCGGCCATCCTGGCGCTGACCTTGCTGCTGCTCACGGTGGGCGTATTCGCGCTGCAGCAGAAGTGGCTGGGCAACGCGTCCTACACGTCGGTGGGCGGCAAGGGCGACAACGGCATACCGGCGCCGCTGCCCAAAGGCGTGAAGTGGGGCGCCATCGCGCTGGTCACACCGTGGGTGCTGCTCACCGTCGTTTCCTACGGCGTGATCCTGGTGGGCGGCTTCGTCAAGGACATCGGACGCTTCGACCTCAAGCCCACGCTGGCGCATTTCGCCACCGGCTTCGGCTTCAATTTCGACGGCGGCTTGCACCTCACCGGCTCCGCCTGGGACAGCCTCTTCACGACGCTCGGCGTGGCCGCGGTGGCCGCGCCGCTGACCACGGCCTTCGGCGTGCTGGCGGGCTATGTGGTGAGCCGCCATGTGTTCGCGGGCCGGCGCGGTTTCGAGTTCTTGACGATGGTCAACTTCGCGGTGCCGGGCACCGTGCTGGGCGTGGCCTACATCGTGGCCTTCAACGTGCCGCCGCTCGAGTTCACCGGCAGCTTTGCCATCATCGTGCTGTGCCTCACGTTCCGCAACATGCCGGTGGGCGTGCGTTCGACCATCGCGTCGCTGTCGCAGCTCGACCGCTCGCTCGACGAGGCCTCGGCCACGCTGCGCGCCAGCACTTCGCGCACCTTCATCAAGGTGGTGCTGCCGCTGCTGCGGCCGGCCATCATCGCCAGCACGGTGTTCGGCTTCACCCACGCCATCACGGCGGTCAGCGCGGTGATCTTCCTGGCCACCGCGCGCCACAACCTGGCCACCGTGTACATCGCCGGGCGGGTGGATGCGGGCGAATACGCGCTGGCCATCGCCTATTCGTCGGTGCTGATCGTGATCATGCTGTTCTGCGTGCTGATGATCCAGCGCCTCGTGGGCACGGCCGACCTGGGGCGCCGCGCCGCGGTCGGCACCTGATGACTTCGAATATGAAAACAGGAGCGAACGGAATGACGCAGACCAAGACCCCCGCGGCAGTGGCGGTGCAATTCACCCAGGTGGTCAAGCGATTCGGCCCGGTGACGGTGCTGCACCCGCTCGACCTCATCATCGACAAGGGTGAACTGGTCACGCTGCTCGGCCCATCGGGCTGCGGCAAGACCACGCTGCTGCGCCTCATCGCGGGGCTGGAGTTGCCGTCGGAGGGCAAGATCGCCATCGACGGCCGTGACGTGACAGGCATGTCGGCCAACCAGCGCGATGTGAGCCTGGTGTTCCAGTCTTATGCGCTGTTCCCGCACATGAGCGTGCTCGAGAACGTTTGCTACGGGCTCACCGCATCGGGCGTGAAGAAGGCCCAGGCGGTGGAAATGGCGCGGACCAAGATGGAACTGCTGGGCATCGCCGACCTGGGCGACCGGCTGTCATCGCAGCTCTCCGGCGGGCAGCAGCAGCGGGTGGCGGTGGCGCGTTCGCTGGTGCTCGAGCCGGCCGTGCTCATGTTCGACGAGCCCCTGTCCAACCTCGACGCCAAGCTGCGCCGCAAGGTGCGCCAGGACATCCGCGACCTGCAGCAGGACCTGAACCTGACCGTGGTCTACGTGACGCACGACCAGGAGGAAGCCCTGGCCGTGAGCGACCGCATCGTGGTGATGGAAAAAGGCCGCATCGCCGCAATGGGCGCGCCACACGAGCTGTACGAGGCGCCGGCCACGCGCTTCATCGCGGATTTCATCGGCGACGCGAACCTGATCAACGGTGATCTGGTGCGGTTGGGCGGCCAGCACTTCTTCCGTGCTGCCGGCGTTGACGTGGCGGTGCTGCCGCCACAGGGCATGGCAGATGGGCCCGTGGCGCTGGCGATTCGGCCGCACCGCATCCGGCTGGGTGAGAAGGACGGCAGCGTGTTGCCGGGGCAGGTGCTGCGCCAGGCTTATCTTGGAAGCCGGATGGAGAGCCTGGTGGCCACGCCGCTCGGTGAACTGCTGGTGTTCAGCGATGCGCTGCAGGCGGTGGCCGGGCCGGGGCAACAAGTGGGCGTGCACTTCACGCCGGCGGATGCGCGGGTGACGGCGCGGTAATTTGTTGGCGCGTCGTGGCTTTCGTTGGCTCCTTGGCTTTGGTGAGGGCGGTTGGCCGGGCGACCCCGGCCAGCAGGCGCAACAGAGATAGAGGCTTCCAACGGCCCGCATCGGCCATCGGTACATCCACATTCAACTAGAAAAATCATTCGGCATAGGACGTCAAAACTAGCCAGATGAGAAGTGACGCCATGTCGTATGCATCCGCAAACAGCGGCCCATCGGCCATGTGCCTCGGAACGTGACCCCTCTCAACGCTGGCTGGCAGCCACCAGTTCTTCCAGCTTGACCCGCGCCGCGCCCGACTCGATGGCCTTGCGGGCCAGCACCAGCCCGTCGTCCATCGACTCCGCAACGTTCGCCGCATACAGCGCCGCGCCGGCGTTGAGGATCACGATGTCCCGCGCCGGTCCACGCTTGTCGTCCAGCACGCCGAGCAGCATGGTGCGCGATTCGGCGGGCGTTTCCACCCGCAGCGAGCGGTGGCTCGACATGG
>JAQGNA010000102.1 GCA_028292075.1 Rhodoferax sp.
TCATCCTGCTGGCCAAGGGCCGCCTGGTGAACCTGGGCTGCGGCACGGGCCACCCGAGCTTCGTGATGTCGGCCAGCTTCGCCAACCAGACCATCGCCCAGATCGAGCTGTTCACCAAGAAGGACGCCTACGAAGCCGGCAAGGTCTACGTGCTGCCGAAGCACCTCGACGAAAAAGTGGCCCGCCTGCACCTGAAGAAGGTCGGCGCGATGCTGACCGAACTGACGGAAGAGCAGGCCGCGTACATCGGCGTGAGCTAGAACGGCCCGTACAAGGCCGACACGTACCGGTATTGATGGGTGTAGCGCCTCCCACCGGCCTCCGTTCGGGCTGAGCCTGTCGAAGCCGCGCCGGTAAGCCGGTTCTTCGACAGGCTCAGGCCCTCCGACAGGCTCAGGACGAACGGAGCCTTCGACAACCTCAGGCCCTTCGACAGGCTCAGGACGAACGGGGGGTATTGTCGAATTAATCCTGTGGTCACTCCACATCTCATTCATTGAACCCGGAAGCCCCATGCGCGCTGATCAATTATTAGTAGAACGCGGCCTGGCCGCATCGCGCTCGCAGGCGGTGCGGCTGATCGCCGGCGGCATGCGCTGGTTCGACGGCGCCAGCTGGCGCACCGTGGGCAAGAACAAGGACGACATTCCGGTCGAGGCGAAGATCGAGTTGCTCGACGACGCCGAGGCGCGCTATGTGTCGCGCGGCGGGCTCAAGCTCGAGGCCGCGCTCAAGCACGCGGGGCTGGACGTGACGGGCCTTCGCGTGCTCGACGTCGGCCAGTCCACCGGCGGCTTCACCGACTGCCTCTTGCAGGCCGGTGTGGCGCAGGTGGTCGGCATCGACGTGGGCCATGGCCAACTGCATCAGAAACTGCGCGAAGACGAGCGGGTGCTGTGCGTGGAGGGCTTGAACGCCCGTTCGGTCACGCCCGAGTCGCTGGAAGAGGCTTGCGAGCATGTGCTGTCCGAGCATTGGGAGCCGGCCGCCATCGACGACCCGGAGCCCGAGTCGCCCTACGGCTGGATGCGTGGCAACGGCGAAGTCACCGACTACGACGACACCGACGATGCGGACGACGCCGAGGTCGACGCGCACCTGGCGCAGGCGTCCGGCAAGGTGAACGCAAGGGCGGCAACAGTAGGCGCTGAAACGTCATCGGTGGTTGACTCGCGCCGCAAGGCCGGCTTCGACGAGGTCGACACCACGCCCGATTTCGACGTGGTCACGGGCGATGTGTCCTTCATTTCGCTCACGCTGATCCTGCCGGCACTGGTGCCTCTGCTGAGGCCCGAAGGCCGTCTGCTCATGCTGGTCAAGCCGCAGTTCGAACTGCTGCCGGGCCAGGTCGGCAAGGGCGGCATCGTGCGTGACGACGCCATGTACCCGGTGGTCGAGGAGCGGCTGCGTGCCTGCTGCGCCGATCTCGGACTGGAAGTGATCGACTGGTTCGACAGCCCGGTGGCGGGCGGTGACGGCAACCGCGAGTTCTTTGTCTTTGCAAAGCATGGCGACACCGAAAGCCATGTCCCTGAATCGGGCAACGAATGAGTTCCGCATCTAACTTTCCACTGAGCCTGGAGTTCTTTCCGCCGAAGACGCCGGAGGGCATGTCCAAGCTGCGCGATGTGCGCCAGAAGCTCTATGCATTGAAGCCCGAGTTCTGCTCGGTAACCTTCGGCGCCGGTGGGTCCACCCAGGAGGGCACCTTTGCCACGGTGTCGGAGATCCTGGCCGAAGGCGTTCCCGCCGCAAGCCACTTCTCGTGCATCGGCGCCACCCGCGCCACGGTGCGCGAGCAGCTGGCCATCTTGCGCGGCATGGGCGTGAAGCAGCTGGTGGCGCTGCGCGGCGATCTGCCCAGCGGCTACGGTGCTGGTGGTGAATTCCAGTACGCGAGCGACCTGGTCGCCTTCATCCGCGCCGAGACCGGTGACGCCTTCCGGCTTGAGGTGGCCTGCTACCCCGAGGTGCATCCGCAGGCGCGGTCGCCGGAATCCGACTTGAAGGCCTATGTGGCCAAGGTCAGGGCCGGCGCCGATTCCGCGATCACGCAGTACTTCTACAGCGCCGATGCGTACTTCCGTTTCGTCGAAGAGGCCCGCGCGGCCGGCGCCGACATTCCGGTGGTGCCCGGCATCATGCCGATCGGCAGTTCGACCCAGCTCATGCGCTTCAGCGACGCCTGCGGCGCGGAGATTCCCCGCTGGATCCGGTTGCGGCTCCAGGGTTTTGGCGACGATGTCGCGTCGATCAAGTCTTTCGGGCTCGACGTGGTGACGGCGCTGTGCGAGCAGCTGCGTCGCGGTGGCGCGCCTTCGCTTCATTTCTACACCATGAACCAGAGCGCGGCCACGCTCGAGATTGCGAAGCGGCTGGGGCTGGGGGGTTAGGGCGTTGGGGCGAAGGGCTGGCTTCGACAGGCTCAGCACGAACGGGTCGTGGGTGCCGCCGGGGGCGAGGGGCGCGCTTCGACAAGCTCAGCACGAACGGGTTGTAGGT
>JAQGNA010000196.1 GCA_028292075.1 Rhodoferax sp.
CGAGCTCGAGCGCCGTGAGGGCACCAGCGGCATCGAGGAAAAGGCGCTACGCAAGGCGCTCGACCGGGCAGCAACCGAAGGACAAAAGTCATGAGAAACACAGGCGACGTAAGTGACGTGATCGACGTGGAAGTGGTCGACAACGAGAAGGCGCAGTCGCTGAAGACGGTCGGCTGGATCAGCTACTTCCTTCACCTGATCGTGGCGGTGGGCGCGGTGATTCCCGGGGGGCAACCCGGTGCGTTGCTGTTGGTGATTGCGCTGGTCATCGACCTGGTGAAAAAGAGCGAGGCCGAAGGCACCTGGCAGGCGAGCCACTTCTCGTGGCGGATCCGCTCGGTGTTGTGGGCCGGCGTGCTCTACGTCATCACGGCGCCACTGTGGTTCCTGTTCTTGCTGCCGGGCTGGATCGCCTGGGGGCTGATCTCGATCTGGTTCCTTTACCGCATCGTGCGCGGCATGGTCGCCATGAACGCCAGCCAGACTGTTGGGAGCTGACATGCACGACCCGAATTGCCTGTTCTGCAAGATCGCCCAGGGGCAGATCCCGTCCAGCAAGGTGTATGAAGACGAGGAGGTCTTTGCTTTTCACGACATCCGCCCTTCGGCGCCCATCCACTTCCTCATTGTGCCCAAGCTGCACCTGCCCTCGATGGCGCAGGCGACCGAAGAACATGTCGCCCTGATCGGCCGCATGATGGTGCTGGCGCCCCGGCTTGCCCTGCAGGAGGGCTGCAATCCTTATCCCGAAGGCGGCTTTCGCATCGTGGTGAACACCGGCGTGGAAGGCGGGCAGGAGGTGCACCACCTTCACCTGCATGTGATGGGCGGCCCGCGCCCCTGGCTGCGTGGCTAGAACCATCTGGCCGCCGAAGGGTCAAATTCAGGGGTTTGCACGGGTGGATTGCGCTCGGCCGACTAAAATCCACACTATTCGTTAGGAGTACACCATGGGTTCATTTTCCATCTGGCATTGGTTGATCGTTCTGTTGATCGTGGTCATGGTCTTCGGCACCAAGAAGCTCAAGAACATTGGCGGCGACCTGGGCGGCGCGGTGAAGGGTTTTAAGGACGGCATGAAGGAAGGCTCTACAGCCGACGACAAGCCCGCCAGCCAGGTCGGCAGCACGGTGGTCACGCCCGCCGAAAAAGCCACCATTGACGTCGAAGCCAAGTCGAAGTCCTGATCGAGTGCGCCCCTCGTGATCGACATTGGCATTTCGAAGATGGCGCTGATCGGCGCGGTGGCGCTGGTCGTCATCGGGCCGGAAAAGCTGCCCCGCGTGGCCCGCACAGTGGGCACGTTGCTGGGCAAGGCGCAGCGCTATGTGTCCGACGTCAAGGCCGAGGTCAATCGGTCGATGGACCTCGAAGAGCTGAAGAAGATGAAGGAAACGGTGGAGGGTGCCGCACGCGATGTGCACACTTCCATCCAGACCGGTGCCAGCGATTTCGAGAAACAGTGGTCCGACACCGGCAATGCCGAGTCCCTCGGCTCACCCGTTGCCGACACCTATGTCAGCTATCCGTCGTACAAGCATCCCAAGAAGAACTGGCGCCTGAAGCAGGGCGCCACGCCGCAGTGGTACAAGTCGCGCTCCGGCGTGCGCACCAAGGCGCTGTCCGGCGCGGCGCGCGTGGCACGCTACCGCCCGGCCAAATTCAACTGACCGGTGGAGCGTTCCGCATCCGGCCGGCACCTGTCGCTGATCCTCTGGGCATGCTCCCAATGAATGTCCACCATGGCTGATTCCTCCAAATCCCCCGAAGACGAACTGGCCGGCACCGAGCAGCCTTTCGTCGCCCACCTGATGGAGCTGCGTGACCGGCTCATCAAGGCCATCGTCGCCGTGGCCATTGCCGCGGCCGTGTTGGCCATCTGGCCAGGGCCTGCGGCCCTTTACGACATGCTCGCGGCGCCGCTGGTGGCCACGCTGCCCAAGGGCGCCACGCTGATCGCCACTTCGGTGATTTCCCCTTTCCTGGTGCCGCTGCAGATCATGTTCATGGCGGCCTTCATGATGGCCCTGCCGGTGGTGCTGTGGCAGGTGTGGTCGTTTGTGGCCCCGGGGCTCTACATGCACGAGAAGAAGCTGGTGTTGCCGCTGGTGATCTCGAGCACGGTGCTGTTCTTCATCGGCGTGGCGTTCTGTTATTTCTTCGTGTTCGGACAGGTGTTCAAGTTCATCCAGAGCTTTGCGCCGAAGAGCATTACCGCCGCGCCAGACATCGAGGCCTACCTCAGCTTCGTGTTGACGATGTTCCTGGCCTTCGGCCTGGCCTTCGAGGTGCCGATCGTGGTGATCGTGCTGGCCCGCATGGACATCGTGAGCATCGACAAGCTCAAGTCGTTCCGGGGTTACTTCGTGGTGCTGGCCTTCATCATCGCCGCGATCGTGACCCCGCCCGACGTGGTGTCGCAGCTCGCGCTGGCGGTGCCGATGTGCGTGCTCTACGAACTGGGGTTGCACGCCGCCCAGTTCTTCATCCGCCACACCAAGGCCCCCGACGAAGTGGCCGAAACCACCAGATCCTGAATGCCGAGCTTCATGCAAAACGGGCCCCGAGGGGCCCGTTTTGCATGGGGTCGATCAGCGCTCGACGCGTCGTTGCGGCCGTGGACGCAAGCCGGGCGTCACGTCGAGTTCGATTTGCTTGTCCTGGCGCAGCACGCTGAACTTCGAGGCGGTGCCGGGCTTCAGCGCTGCGACGCTGGTCAGCAGTTCCGACACGTTGGTGACCGGCCGGCCGGCCACGCTGGCAATCACGTCGCCGGGGCGCACACCCGCCTGGGCGGCCGGGCCATTCTGGAGCACACCGGTGATGATCACGCCTTCCTTGGCCTTCACGCCGAAGGTTTCGGCGAGCTCAGGCGAGAGCTCGTTGGGTTCCACGCCGATCCAGCCCCGCCGCACCTGGCCGTCGGTGACGATGCTCTCGAGCACCAGCTTGGCGGTCGACACCGGAATCGCAAAGCCGATGCCCATGCTGCCGCCCGAGCGCGAGTAGATCGCCGTGTTGATGCCCATGAGGTTGCCGTTCACGTCGATCAGCGCGCCGCCGGAGTTGCCTGGGTTGATGGCCGCGTCGGTCTGGATGAAGTTCTCGAAGGTGTTGATCCCGAGCTGATTGCGGCCCAGCGCGCTCACGATGCCGCTGGTGACGGTCTGGCCGACGCCGAACGGGTTGCCGATGGCCAGCACCTGGTCGCCCACCTGCAATGCATCCGAGTTGCCCAGCGTGATGATCGGCAGCCGGTCCAGGTTGATCTTCAGGATGGCCAGGTCGGTCTCCGGGTCCGTGCCTATCACCTTCGCCCGCGTCTTGCGGCTGTCGTTGAGGGCGACCTCGATCTCGGTGGCGCCCTCCACCACGTGGTTGTTGGTCAGGATGAAGCCGTCCGGGCTGATGATCACGCCGCTGCCAAGCCCGCTTTGCGGCACCGCGCCCTGGTCGCCGAAGAAGAAGCGGAACCAGGGATCGTTGGAGGACGGCCGGTCGGCGGCCTTGCTGGTGTTGATGCTGACCACCGCCTGCGATGCCTTGCGCGCGGCCAGGCGGAAGCTGCCCGCAGGCGGCGGCGCGTTCGCGGCGCTCGGCACCTGGGTCAGCGAGATGCCGCTGGCGGCGCTGCTGGTGACCGGGCGGCGGTTCAGCCAGTCGGGCTTGAGCGTCAGCACCACGAAGTAGGCTGCCAGCAGCACCGTCACGGCCTGAGAGAAGACCAGCCAGTAGCGTCGCATGTTCTTGAGGAGGAAAGTACCCAAGTGTATGCCCCTGCGTCTGCGCCGGGTCAGTGGGCTGAACGGTGCAGCGGCAGCGGCGGCCGCGCTGCTGCGGCCAGCGC
>JAQGNA010000154.1 GCA_028292075.1 Rhodoferax sp.
GCCCACCGGATTGGCTGGAAAAAGCACCGCGTCGAGTGAGCCGTTGCCAAGGCCCCGCGACAGCGCCTGCGGGTCCACCGTGTGCTGCACGCCGATGAGCCCGCCGACGCCGGTGAGCGTGAAGCCGAACGACAGCTGCACCGCCGGAAACTGGCCGTAGATGAGCAGCAGCAGCGAGAAGCCGGCTTCGCTTTTGGTGCTGAGGATGGCGATGGCCTTCACGCCGATGGCCATCATCTTCAGTTCGAGCACGCCGGCGTATTCTCCGCGCGCCGCGTCCACGTACAGGTAGCCGCCGCCCTTGACGATGCCGGCGTCCAGGCTCAGCCCGATGCCGTTCGGCGGCTTGAAGGCGAAGGCCAGCGATGGTGCGCCGCCGCTGAAGTCCATGTCGACGCGCAGGCCGAGCCGGTCGATCGAGGCCTGAAACGGACCCAGGTCCACGCCGAAGGACGCCGACAGTTCGGTCTGCAGCTTCAGGAAGCTGCCGCCGAGCGGGTCGAGTCCGAGGTTGATGAGTTGCAGCTTGAACGGGCCGGTGGGCAATGTCGGCACCGGCAGACTTGCGCGCAGGCCCGAGCCGTTCTTCAGGCGCAGCTTGCCGAACCGGTCGGCCTCGGCCTCGATGGCGAAGTCGAGCGCGATGCCGTCGCCCAGCACCAGCTTGAGGAACGCATCTTCAGGCACCAGCATGGCGCGGCCCTTGCGCGCGAAGAAGCCGATATGGGGCGCGCCGTTCTTCAGGCTCAAGCCGATGCCGAGCTCGCCGATCTGCAGGCTGGCGCCATGGAACGGCCCGATCACCAGCGCCCCGGCCGCCTTGCTGCGCGACAGCGCCATGCCGAATTCGAAATCGCCGCTGACCTGCACCGGCCCGGGCGGCAACACCGGCACGAAGCTGGTCACGCCGGCGCTCGCCTGCAGCGAGAAAGCGAAGTTGCCACCATCGAGCGACTGCCGCTGTTCGAACCCCAACGTGAGCTGCGACTGCACGCCCACCGGCGCCTCGGTCTGCAGGACGAGGTCGATGCCGGCACCTGGCGGCAGGCCCGGCGCCTTCAGGGGCAGCTGCACGCGCAGCGGCATGGCCCGCATCGGCGGCAAGGCGCCGACGACCATCGCGGCGGCGGTGTCGGCCGATGGCGCGGTGAACGAGCGGTCGATCACCGCGCCAGCCAGCAGCGCCAGCCAGCCCAAGGCAGTCTGCGTGTCCGCGATGTCGGCATCGCTCGCGGCGCCGAGCAGGCGCGCGAGCTGCCCCGCCTCCTGGCCCGCCACCGGCGGATCGATCTGCGCATCGCCACTGAGTGCCAGCAGCATCTTGCCAAGGCTGAACGCACTCGGGTAGTGACCGCCAGGCATGCCCTGGGCGAGCCTCTCGACCTGTTGGAAAACCGGGCCCACTACCGCCAGCGCCGCGCCCGGATCGCCGCCCTGCAGGCCGTCCACGGCTTTCTTCACCTGTTCGAGCGCCACCAGCACCTCGGCGACGATCTGCGCGGCCACGGCCAGCGAATCGGCGGCACCGCCCGGGTCCTTGAAGGCATCGAGGTCGGGGTCGTCGGGCGGGGGCTGGTCGGATTGCAGCACGCCGAGCATCTGCCAGACCAGCTGGACCGCGGTGGCCTGCTGGTCGGCGGGCAAGGCAGCGACAGCCTTGTTCACCGCGCCGCGGTACCAGTCATAGGTCTGCCTGAAGACTTTGTCGGGTTTGGCCACGTGGTGCTCCCGGTGGTCTCGCGGCGGTCCGCCGATGGGGTTCGCGAGGGGCTCGATCCATGGCACCGGTCACTGCTTGTCAACGACTGGTGGCAAATTGGCACGATTTTGGACAGCGCGCACAACGAGCACAAGCGGGTACGCCATTGCGGTTCCCCAAACGGGTTGATGTGCGGGATAACGCGAGGTAGGGCCTGGCACGGGCGATGCTTATGATTTGTGGATGAGCGCCACACTCCAAGCCCACACCGCATTGCCGGCGCCTACGGTGCTCGACGTCGAAGCCTCCGGCTTTGGGCGCAACAGCTATCCCATCGAAGTGGGCTACGCCCTGCCCGATGGCAAGACCTGCTGCACCCTGATCCGACCCGAGCCACAGTGGACCCACTGGGACCCCGAAGCTGAGCACCTGCACCACATCAAGCGCGAAACGGTGCTGGCCAAGGGCCGCTCCGCGAGCGAGGTCGCGCAGTGGCTCAACGAGCAGTTGCACGGCCAGACGGTCTACACCGACGGCTGGGCCAACGACTACAGCTGGGTCGGCGCGTTGTTCGAGGTGGCCGACCTGACACCCGGCTTCCGCCTCGAGAACCTGCATGCCCTGCTCGAAGGCGACGAGGCCGATCGCTTCCATGCGATGAAGCTGCAGGTGCGGCAGGAATTGGGCGGCCCGCGCCACCGTGCCAGCACCGATGCGCGCGTGCTGCAGCTCACACTGATGCGACTGCGCAGCGAGCGCGCCGGCTAGCGCTTGGCCGCTGCCGCTTCGGTGCACCGCGCCTGCAGCCAGGCGCCGATGCGGGCCTCGTCGTTCATGGTGCGCAGTTCGGTGTAGGCGGCTTCGGCCTCGGGGTAGCGGCGGCGCATGAAGTTGAGCCATTGCTTGAGGCGGCCGGCCCGTTGCCGGGGCTCGAGCCGAGCGCAGACCAGCCGCCAGAAATCGTTGATCAGCGGCAGCAGGCTCGGCCAGGCAAGGGGGCCGACCACGGCCGTGGCGGCCATGTCATCGGGTGCTGCGCCGGCGTCATGGGCGCGGATGGCCAGTGCCAGTCCGGGGTCGGTGACCATGCCGCGGCCCAGCATGAGTTGCGCGCTGCCCGAGGCCTCGCGGCAACGGAGCGCATCGGCGACCGTCCAGATCTCGCCATTGGCCACCACCGGCACGCGCACCGCGGCGCGGATCTCGCGAATGCGTTCCCAGTACGCCGGCGGGCGGTAGCCGTCGGCCTTGGTGCGTGCATGCACCACCAGCTCGCCGGCGCCGCTCTCGCACATGGCCAGAGCGCATTCCACGGCCCGGGCACCGTCGTTGAAACCGAGCCGCATCTTGGCCGACACCGGCATCTCGGCCGGCACCGCGCGGCGCACCGCGGCCACGATGCGCGCGACGAGTTCGGGCTCGTCCAGCAGCGCGGCGCCACCGCCGTGGCGGTTCACGACCTTGGCCGGGCAGCCGAAATTCAGGTCGATGCCGGCCGGCCCGAGCCGCGCCAGCCGGGCGGCGTTGTCG
>JAQGNA010000178.1 GCA_028292075.1 Rhodoferax sp.
CTTCAGCCCTGCCCTTCGCGCATTTGCAGAGCAGGCTGAGCAGGCTGACCCACCCGGGCGCACGCCGCGCGGCCTGACCCTGCGGGAGAGCGACGTGCTCGCGCTGCTGGCCCAGGGCTGGTCGAACAAGGAGATTGCGGAACGCCTTGGCGCGTCGATCCGCACCGTTGAAACCCACCGCCTGCACCTGCGTCGCAAGCTGCACATCGAAGGCCGGGCCGCATTGGTGAAATACGCCGTGGACCATGCGGACCTGTCAATGCAGCCACCCGAAGGAACCGACCGCGGGGTTGAGCCATGACCCGCAGGGCACGGCCGATCTTCGGCAGGGCTCAATCACGAAGGTCATTCATCGGCCGCCCACCCTGCGAAGTCACCCGTCGATGACTGAGGCTGGCTTTGACACCTGCGGCTGCTGCAGCACCACGGTTGCACCGTAGAGCGACAGCAATCCGACGACATGACCGACCGCCACGCCGGCCTCGCCCGACTCGATGCGGGCGATCGTCTGCACGTGCACGCCAAGCCGCGCCGCGGCGGTCGCCTGGCCTTCACCGGCCGCAGTCCTCATGCGCCGTGCCGCCAGACCGAACTGCTGGATGGTCGCGAGCGCGGCCTCGTCGATGCTCTCCGAAATCCGCTTGCCTTGTGCCATGCGTGGCGCTCCTGATCAGACGCGGCAGCGTGCCGCGCTGGCGATCCTACCAAGGCTCGGTCAAGAACTCGGATGCGAACAACTTGCCGGGGCTTCGTTGCCCCCGCGCTCAAACTGCGTTTTCATCAAAATTAGGCATAAATGATTTGCAGAATTTATATGTTTAGTATCTGGAGAGATTTAATCCACTGTTGTGTGCATTAGTTGGCGCTTTTCTTTACATTGCACTGGAAAATAAAAGCTAAGTCATTGATTCATATAGCTGGTCCGATTTCTGCATATTTATCAAAGCACGGCTCTTCGTGCCAAAAATCACAACCTCAAGGGGATCGCTATGAAAATTAAATACGTCATTGCAGGGATGGTTGCCACCCTGATTTCCGCCGCGGCATCCGCGGGTCCGTTCATCCTGGCAGGCACGGATGCCGACGACCACGGGAGCGCGTCGGGCAGTGTCAACCTGGACGGTTGGCTTTTCATGCAAAAGGCGCTCGAGAACATCGGCGGAAGCGTCACCAACAGCCACAAGGTCGTCACCGTCCTGGGCAGTTCGGGCTCAGCGCTGTCCGCAGCCTCGTCAGCCTTCAATAAATCCACGCTGTTCAGCGCGGGTTGGGCGCTGCAGACGATCGGGGTCAGCGACTTCGTCAACTTCTTCAACTCAACCGGCGCTTTCGGGTCGACAGGCGTCTCCTCGGCCGGCATCTTGATGATGGATTCGGGGCCTAACATCAATGGCGGCGTGGCCGGCACCAGCTACGTGCCGTATGCCAGCACCATCAACAACTTTGTCGGCGGCGGTGGCGGTCTGCTCAGCCAGGCCAACGGCTATGAATGGCTTGGGACGCTCGGACTCAACGTGACGGTGGCAAGCGAGTCAGACACCGGCATCTCGCTGACCGTTGCCGGCAACAGCAACTGTCCCGGCCTGACCAACGCGGACCTCAGCGCGGGGCCATACCACGAGCGGTTCGAAAACGTGGGCGCCATTCCGGTGCTGGGCATCGGCACCGCGACACGGAGCGCTGTCATCATCGGCGGCGCGACGGGCTCCATCACCAACCCCGGCAACGGCAACACCGTGCCTGAACCGAGTTCGATCGCCCTCCTCGGTCTGGGCCTTGCCGGCCTGCTGATCGCTCGCCGCCGCAAGCAGAGCTAAGACGCCTCAGCGCTTACGAGGGGCCGGGCACGCAAGTGCTCGGCCCTTTTACATGCAGCGCTCGCACCTTCGACTTGTTTACCGGCGTGAAGCTTCCATGCCCTCAGATGTGAGCTTGACTGCTTCGGACATGAAAAAACCCTGCTGACTTGCGTCAGCAGGGTTTCATGCATTACTTGGGGTGGCTGATGGGGCTCGAACCCACGACAACAGGAATCACAATCCTGGACTCTACCAACTGAGCTACAGCCACCGCAGATTCACATTATAGCCCGAAACCTCACTGCTTCACGCCCTCGGCGCCGGCTTCAGCCGATTTAAGACTGGGCTGCGGCACGTTGATCTTGACCTTGAAGCGCTCTTTCAGCAGGTTGTAGTACGCCTCGTTTTCCGCGCTCGCCCAGGCCTGCACGTATTGCTCGCGGCCCTGCTTCAGTACCTCTTCCTTGCCAGCTTCGCGCGGCAAGACCTTGTTGACCTTGACGACCGCATAGCCCTGGGCGCCCAGATCGATGCCGGTCCACGCAGGCAAGGCGGTAGGGTCGGCACGGAGCACCGCGTCGACCACCTTGGGGGACTGCTGCTGCGTGTTCTCGCGTGACAGCACGACCGGTGCCGAGATCGCCGTGCCAGTGGCGGTAGCCGGATTCGCCTTCCAGGCGGCGAGCCGCGCTTCGCCTTCCTTGCGCGCCAGTTCGGCGGTGCGGGTGGCGGTGAGGGTCTGGCGCACCTGTTCCTTCACATCAGCGAAGGGCTGTGTGCGGGCGGGCGTGTGCTGCGTGATGCGGCCGGACACCAGCTGGCTCGGCGCGGTTTCCACCGCCTCGGTGTTGCGCTTCTTCTCGACCGCGTCCTTGGAGAACAGGGCGTCGAGAAACTTGGCACTGGCCAGCACGCCCTTGGCGCCCGGCGCCGGCTGGCGCTGCACCACCGCGGTCTGTACGGTGAGCTTCAGACGATCGGCGATGGGCTTCAGGCTGTCGGCCTGCTCGTAGACGCCGTTGGTGAAGGTGTCGGCCGTTTCGGCGAACTTGCGGGCGGCCTGCTGGTTCTTCAGCTCGGTCTCGAGTTCGGGCCGCATTTCTTCGAAGCTGCGCTGCTTGGGCGACCGGATGTCGGTCAGCTTGATGATGTGGTAGCCGAAGTCGCTTTCGACGACGTCGCTGACGTCGCCGACCTTCATGCCGAAAGCCGCGTCTTCAAAAGGCTTCACCATGGCGCCACGGGTGAAGAAGTCGAGGTCGCCGCCGTTCGTTGCGGAGCCTGGGTCTTGCGAATTCTTCTTGGCCACGTCGGCGAAGGATGCGGGCGCCTTGCGCACCGCGGCCAGCAACTCGGCGGCCTTGGCACGCGCCTTCTGGCGGTCGTCAGCAGGTGCTGACTTGGGCGATGCGATCAGGATGTGGCTGGCGCGGCGCTCTTCCTTGCCGGCCAGCTTGCTGGCGTTTTGCTCATAGTAGGTTTTGAGGTCCTGCTCGTTCGGCACGATGCTTTTCTTGACGCTTTCCTGATCGAGCACGAGGTATTCGATGGTGGCCTGCTCCGGGGCCTGGAACTGGCTCGCGTTGTCCTTGTACCAGGCTTCGAGTTCGGCATCGGTGAGCTTGACCTTGCTCGCGAAGTCGGCCGCCTTGAACATCGCCACTTGCACTTCGCGACGTTCGAGGAAGGCGTTGAGGGCCACGTCGGCTCCGGCCGGTGCGGCGAACGAAGTGCCGATGACACCGTTGACTACCTGACGGGAAGAAAGGTCGGAGCGCACACGGGCCTCGAACATCTCGGGCGTCATGCCCTGCGCACCCACCAGCAGGCGATAGCGTTCGACGTCGAGCGAACCGTCGGCCTTGCGCAGCGACGCGATGGCGGGATCGGCCTCGAGGCTGCGGGCGAGGCGGGTGTCGCTGGTGACCAGGTGCGACTTTTCCGCTGCCGCCGCCAACACGCGGTCACGCACCATTTTTTCGAGCGTGGCATAGCGGGCCTCGGCCGAGTCGAGCATCTTGGGGTCGATGTTGGGCGACTGGGCGAGCACACGCTGCACTTCGTTGCGGTGGGCGTTGTCCCATTCGAGTTGCTTGATCTCCTGCCCGGCCACCTTGGCGACCACCTCGCCGCCCTCGTTCATGCGGTTGTAGCCCTGGATGCCGAACATGACGAAGGACGGGATGATCAGCAAGAACATCACGCCCATCATGATCTTGGTGTGCTTGCGGACGAAATCGAACATGGGAGAACTCTCTGTAAAACAAAAAGGCGAACATCTTGTTCGCCTTTATTTGATGGTCACTGATGGTGCCTGGAGGTGGTGGGTGCTGACGGGCTCGAACCGCCGACCTACGCCGTGTAAGGGCGCTGCTCTACCAACTGAGCTAAGCACCCCACCTGAAACAGGAACTCAGTTCAACGCATCCTTCAATGCCTTGCCTGGACGAAACTTTGGCACCTTGGCCGCCTTGATTTTAATCGCTGCACCGGTACGGGGATTGCGGCCGGCGCGGGCTGCGCGCTTGCCGACAGCAAAGGTGCCGAATCCTACCAGCGAAACAGTGCCGCCCTTTTTCAGTGTGGTCTTCACCGCACCGATGGTTGACTCCAACGCACGCGTTGCAGCGGCCTTGGAAATGTCAGCATGCTTCGCGATGTGTTCGATCAATTCGGTTTTGTTCACAAGGAGCCCCTCACTCTAATTTGTTTCAGTACGCCAGATTTAAAATGGCCCCCGGCCTGGTGTCCTACCGCGCGCAGGACAGACAGTGCAGGAGACCACGTAACTTTGCAGCGCCGCCGCTGCCCGTGCAATTAAAACCACGGACCCCTCAGGTGTCAATCGAACAAACAGCCTATGCAACGGCGCGGAGGCGGATTCTAGACGGTTTTGCTCGGCGGTCGGGCTGGATGCGGCCAATTCGGCGACACCCGAAACGGCGTTGGCGTCAGGCCGCCCGCAATGCCTCGGCGATGGCCTGACCCACGTCCGCAGTGCGGGCGGTGCCGCCGATATCGGGTGTGCGCGGTGCGCCGCTTTGGGGGTCGAGCACCTTCTCGATGGCCGCCAGCACCGCGTCGTGCGCGTCCTTGTGGCCCAGGAATTCGAGCATCATCGCGCCACACCAGATCTGGCCGATGGGGTTGGCGATCTGCTGGCCCGCAATGTCGGGCGCCGAGCCGTGAACCGGCTCGAACAGCGATGGAAACTTGCGCGAAGGATTCAGGTTGGCGCTCGGTGCGATGCCGATGGTGCCGGTGCAGGCAGGGCCCAGATCGCTGAGGATGTCGCCGAACAGGTTGCTTGCCACGACCACGTCGAAAAAGTCGGGCCGCTGTACGAAGTGCGCCGTCAAAATGTCGATATGGAACTTGTCCAGACGGATGTCAGGGTAGGCCCTGCCCATCTCCGCCACACGCTCGTCCCAGTAGGGCATGGTGATCGCGATGCCGTTCGACTTGGTGGCGCTGGTCAGGTGCTTCTTGGGCCGCGACTGCGCCAACTCAAAAGCAAACTTCAGCACGCGGTCGACGCCCACGCGGGTCATCACGGTCTCCTGCATCACGATCTCGCGCTCGGTGCCTTCGAACATGCGACCACCGATGCTGGAGTACTCGCCCTCCGTGTTCTCGCGCACGATGTACATGTCGATCTCGCCCGGTTGGCGCGCGCTGCCGTCGCGGCGCACCACCGGCGCAATGATGCCCGGCATGAGGCGCGCCGGGCGAAGGTTGATGTATTGGTCGAACTCGCGCCGGAACAGTAGCAGCGAGCCCCACAGCGACACGTGGTCGGCGATCTTGGCGGGCCAGCCTACGGCGCCGAAGTAGATGGCGTCGTGGCCGCCGATCTGGGTCTTCCAGTCGCCGGGCAGCATCTTGCCGTGGCGCTCGAAATAGTCCCAGCTGGAGAAGTCGAAGTGGTCGAACTTCAGGTCGATGCCGAACTTGGTGGCTGCGGCTTCCATCACGCGCAGGCCCTCGGGCATGACTTCCTTGCCGATGCCGTCGCCGGCGATCACGGCAATGCGTTTCTTGTCCATGGTCTCGTTCCTTTCGGTTGCTTGAGATTGACTGTCAGGCGCGGCTGCGCACCACCAGGCTCACGCCCAGTGCCGTGAGCGCGGTGCCTGCGAGCGTCAGCACGGTGATGGGTTCCTGGAACAGCGCCCAGGCCATCAGCGCCGTGCAGGGTGGCACCAGGTACAGCAGGCTGGTGACCGCGGTCGCGGCGCCGCGCTGAATGAGAACATACAGCAAGGAGCTGCCGCCGAGCGTCAGCACCAGCACCGACCAGGCCATCGACGCGATGAGCGAAGCGTTGAAATGGACCGCCTCCGACTCGAGCCACAGCGCCAGCGGCAGCGTGACCAGGCCAGCGGCGAGGTTCTGCACGAAGTTCGCGGTGGGTACGGCGCAAGGGGCGAGAAAGCGCTTCTGGTAGAGCGTGCCAGCGGTGATGCACAGCAGCGCGCCGAGCGCCAGCGCCAGGTTCTCCATGTGCACCTCGCCGAGCCCGAGCTTCTGCCAGACGACCAGCGCAAGACCGGCCAGGCCGAAACCCAGCCCGGCCCACTGAAGCGGTGCCACGCGGCCACCTCGCGCCGACACCCAGACCGCGGTCAGCACCGGCTGAAGGCCCACCAACAAGGCCACCAGCCCCGCCCCCATGCCCAGCTTGACGGCGCTCCACACACCGCCGAGGTAACCCGCGTGCATGAGGAGACCGGTGACGGCAAGGTGGCGCCATTGGCTTGCGCTGGTGGGCCAGGAAGCCCTAGACAGTGCGGCCCAGATGCCGAAGCACGCGACCGACAGGCCGAAGCGCAGCGCCAGGAACTTGAGCGGCGGCGCATGCGGCATGCCGTAGCGGGCCACGATGAAGCCAGTGCTCCAAATCACCACGAACACCGCGGGCATGACACGGACCCAGGCCGCCCCCATGCCGCCAGTTCCCTTGTCCCCGGCGAGTGTCATTTGGTGCGTGCCCGAATCTCCGGCAGGGCCTTGCGCAGGTAGTACACCATCGACCACACCGTCAACACCGCCGAGATCCAGATCAGCCAGGTGCCGAAGAGCTGCGTGTCGATGCGGTCGAACAGCGTGCCATGGAACAGCAGGAAAGGAATGGCCACCATCTGCGCCACGGTCTTGAGCTTGCCGACCATGTGGACGGCCACGCTGCGCGAGGCTCCGATCTGCGCCATCCACTCTCGCAGGGCCGAGATGGCGATCTCGCGGCCGATGATGATGAGCGCCACGAACACATCGGCGCGCTGCAGGTGCACCAGCACCAGCACGCTTGCGCAGACGAGAAATTTGTCGGCCACCGGGTCGAGAAAGGCGCCGAACGACGAGGTCTGGTTGAGCCGCCGGGCCAGAAAGCCGTCAAGCCAGTCGGTCGCCGCGAAGACGATGAACATCACCGTGGCGATGAGATTGCGATTGGCCTCGTCCAGGGGCAGGTAGAACACCCCGACGATCAAAGGGATCGCGACGATGCGCGTCCAGGTCATGATGGTGGGAATGGTCCAGAACATGGAAGCGATTGTGGCAGAGGTGCGCATCGTCACATGGGTAGCACCCATGCCGCCCCTGCCGTCCCCACAGGGCATCGCGCCTCTTCAGCGCAGGGCGCGGTAGATTTCTTCCGCCAGCTCGCGCGAGATGCCGTCGGCCTTCGCGATGTCGTCCACGCTGGCCGCCGCCACGCCGCGAATGCCGCCGAAGCGCTGCAGCAGGCTGGCCCGCTTCTTGGGCCCGACGCCCGGAATCTCCTCCAGCTTGCTGCCCCCCACCCGCACCTTGGCCCGTGCCGCGCGCATGCCGGTGATGGCGAAACGATGGGCCTCGTCGCGGATCTGCGCCACCAGCATCAGCGCGGCGGAGTCGCGGGCCAGGCTGGCCTTGTGGCGGCCGTCGGCGAACACCAGTTCCTCCAGGCCGACCTTGCGGCCCTCGCCCTTCTCGACACCGACGATCAGGCCGATGTCCAGCCCCAGGCTTTCGAAGACGGCCTTCGCCATCGACACCTGGCCCTTGCCACCGTCGACCAGCACCAGGTCGGGCATGCGGGCCGTGGCGGCGGGTGGCTTGAGCGTGACCCGGTCCACCGGGGTCGATCCGGCTGCATCCACGTCCGCTGCAAGGGGGCCGGCCGCCTCGCCGGCCGCAGCCAGCGATGGCGCGACCGAAGCCTCGGCCACCGCGCTGGCGCTTGGCTCGGCCGCCTGGGCCTCGGCCACCAGCGCATCGCCGGGCAGCGGGGTCAGCACCTCGGGTTCGGCCTGGGCGAACTTGATGTAGCGCCGC
>JAQGNA010000207.1 GCA_028292075.1 Rhodoferax sp.
CCATCGACACCCCGGCGCTGGTCATCGACCTCGACGCCATGGAACGCAACCTCGAACGCATGGCCCGGTTCGCCGCGGCGCATGCCGTCCGGTGGCGGCCACATGCCAAGATGCACAAGAGTGCCGCCCTGGCGCTGCAGCAGATGGCGGCTGGCGCGGTAGGCGTGTGCGTTCAGAAGACCGCGGAGGCCGAAGCCATGCTGGCCGGCGGCGTGACCGACATCTACATCAGCAACGAAGTGATCGCGCCCGCCAAGTTGCGCCGTGTCGCCGGCATGGCGCTGGCACTGCAGACCAGCGGCGGCCGCGGGCAACTGGCCATCGCGGTGGACAGCGCCGAAGGCCTGCGCCGGCTCGCCGAAGCAGCCCGCACCGTGCTGGGCGGCACGCCGGCGCGGATCGACGTGTTCATCGAGATCGATGTCGGCCAGGGCCGCTGCGGCCTGCCGCCCGGGCCGGCCGCGGCGTTGCTGGCGCGGCAGATCGCCACCGAGCCGGCATTGCGCTTCGCCGGATTGCAGGCCTACCACGGCCGTGCGCAGCACCTGCGCCTTCAGGCCGAGCGCGAACAGGCCATCGCGCAGGCGCTGGCCAGCGTGGCGGCGACGCGGCGGCACATCGAGGCCGCGGGCCTTGCCGTGCCGCTGGTCACGGGCGCCGGCACCGGCACCATGGCGCTCGAAGCCTCCAGCGGCATCTACGGTGAACTGCAGGCCGGCTCGTTCCTGTTCATGGACGCCGACTACGCTGCCAACGACATCGATCCGGCGCGGCCCGCGTTCGAGCATGCGCTTTTCGTCAAGAGCCAGGTGATGAGCGTGGGCGACGAACATGCGGTGTGCGACGCCGGCCACAAGAGCCATGCCATCGACTCCGGCCTGCCGCGGTTGCACCGCCCGGACGGCGGCCCTGCGTGGGTGTACTTCAATGGTGGCGACGAGCACGGCATCCTGCGCGCGCCCGAGCCGGGCATCGCCTTGCCGGCGCTGGGCGACGTGGTCTGGCTGATCCCCGGCCATTGCGATCCAACGGTGAACCTGCACGATCACATGGTCGGCGTGCGTGGCGGCCTCCGGGCGGGACGCGTCGAGCGCATCATCCCCGTCGACGCGCGCGGCGCACTGACCTGATACCCGGCGGACCGTAGCTACAGCGGAGCCTGACTACGGGGCCGGCCTGGCCGGCACCGTGGCGGACGGTACTTCGGCCTCCAGCACCAGGCGCATGCCCACCAGCGGATACCGGGTGGTCGCCGTGTTCCAGTTGCGGTAACTCGAACGCACATACAGGGGCCAGGTGTGCCAGGAGCCGCCGCGCCGCACATGCACGTTCGCATTGGCCGGGCCCTGCGGGTCATCGACCGGTGAACTGGCGTAGTAGTCCTCGCCATACCAGTCGGACACCCATTCCCAGGCGTTGCCATGCATGTCGTACAAGCCGAATGCATTGGGCCGAAAGCTGCCCACCGGCGCGGTGAAGGCGAAGCCGTCGTTGGCCGGCAGCGCGTGGCTGGCAAAGCGCGGCCAGTAAGGCGCGGCGGCGGCGTCGAAGCTGTTGGCCACCTCGGCCAATGCCAGCGGATCGTCGCCGTTCTGGTAGCGGGTGCGGGTGCCGGCGCGGGCGGCGTATTCCCATTCGGCCTCGGTGGGCAGCCGGTAGCGGCGGCCCTCGGTGCGGCTGAGCCAGGCGGCCATGGCCACGGCGTCGTTCCAGGTCACGTTCACCACCGGATGCGCGTCGGTCTGCGCAAAGCCCGGGTTGCGCCAGGAGTAGCGCGGGTCGCGGCCCTCGAACGCGTCACCAGATGCTGACTTGTCGGCATCGTAGGCAGCGTTGAAGCCGTAGCCACCGGTGCCGTCCGCCTCCGATTCGGGCCGGTAGCCCGACGCCTCCAGGAAGCGGCGAAACTCCCCCACCGTGACCTCGAACTGCCCCATGTAGAACGGCCTGGTGATGCGCACGCGGTGCACCGGTGCTTCGTCCGCCAGGTCGAGAAAGCGCTGGTTCTGCAGGTCCGGATAGGCTGCCGCCAGTTCCGCCGGGGTTTCGGCACTGCCCATCATGAATTCGCCGGCAGGCACTTTGCTGAAGCGCATGCCAAGGCTGTTTTCGAGGTCGGCGGCGGGCGGAGCGCGCCACCCAGAGGCACAGCCGGCCAGCAGCAGGCTGACAAGGAGGCAGGTCGACAACACGGCACGGGACATGGCGCTCTCCGGGTTCAGGGTGGAAGGGTGGCGGCGGGCCTGGTGGGGCCGATGGGGACGCTGGGAACGGCGGGGACGATGGGAACGGCGGGCGCCAGGGAAGCGACGGGAGCCGGGTCGGCCCGCCACTGCAGGCGGCTGGTGGCGAGCGGGTCGAACCCTGGCCGGCGATCGAGCCCGAGCCAGCCACCGGGCAGCCGCCATAGCACCGCGGTATCCGCGCCTGTCTTCGGGTCGATCGCCGCCGGCGCGCCGAAGCGGGCCACGAGCTGGCGCAGGGCGGCATGGTGCGCCCACCAGGGCACGCGCATGGTCAGGCCGGCGAGGCGTCCCTCACGCAGGGAAGCCGCGAGCTGCATTGCCGCTACACCGTCGGCGCGGCCGATGTCGGCCCGGCAGACGCGCTCGGCATTGCTGTCGCCCGGCTGCGCCTCGGTGGCGCAATGCCAGGCCAGCCCGGCAAACGTTTTTTGCAGCGCGGCCTCGTCCACAGCCGATGACAAGGTTTCAAAACGCGTGGTGATGGCGGGATCGCCACCGAACACCACACCACGGTAGGCGGGCAAATCAGCCTGGTGGCGCCACAGCAGCGCGGCCAGCGCCAGCGCCGCCAGCGACAGCAGGCCGCAGAGCAGGCGCCGCCACGACGCCATGCGCACCGCACCGGCGGCGGCGGCGGACGTGGTGGATATGGGCGCCGCGATGCGTGTCATGTCAGCGCTCATTTGCCACTCCTGCACCCGGCTTGGGCCGTGGCAAAGCCGCGAGGCGCCGCCCGAGCGCGGCCAGTTCGTCGCCGAGCGCGCGCAGGCGCAGGTCGATGTCGGCGGGAGCGTAGGCGCCTTCGCGCGCCTTGCGCATCTCGAGCACGCTCGAAGCCACCATCACGTCGCACATGCGCCGGTAGAGGTAAGCCGCCTGGCCCACCGGCTCCCATTGCGGCGCCCTCAGCACCGCCAGTTGGGCGGACAGGCGGCGGCACTGTGGCGCGGCCACCTGCTCGATGTACAGGAAATACTGCTGCCGCCGCATCTGTCCGGTCTGTCGTCGCTGCGCAGCGGCCTCCAGGCCGGCAAATACCTGGCGGAACTGAGGTGCCACCACGCGCAGCGTTTCCTGTGCCTCGTACAGCGCGCCGGGCCACACCGCCGGCACCGGCGTGGCCATGATGCCGAAGCCCGTCGCACCCGCGACGAGCACGCCGGCGAGCGCAACGTAACGGCGGCCGACGTCCGCACTACCTGGCCCTGCCTTGTGACCCGCGCCCACGACGGCGATGGCGATGGCTTCACCCTGTTCGAACCGGCCCTTGAGCAGCAGCCCCAGCACCAGGCCAGCGAGCAGCCCGCCGACATGCGCGGCGTTGTCAACGTTCGACTGGGTGAAGCCGTGCATCAGCGAATAGACGACGAAGAGGCCAAGGCCGCACCAGAGCCGGCGGTTGTCGTGCGGCGGCAGGCGGTGCCGGTACTGCCAGCTTGCGGCCAGCAGGGCACCGAGCACACCGAAGACCGCGCCCGAGGCGCCGACCGACACCGACGACTGGCCGGCGTAATGCAGGCTGGCCACGCTGCCGCACAGGGCGGTGGCGAGGTAGACGAACAGAAACTGCGTGTTTCCCAGGAGACGACTGAGCTGGCGCCCGGCCGCCCAAAGCGCCAGCATGTTGAAGCCCAGGTGCGCCGCGCCGCCGTGCAGGAAAGGCGCCGTCATCAGCCGCCAGTATTCGCGGTCGATCACGACGGATGCGGCGGAATTTGCACCCCAGACGTGCAGTTGCGCAGGCAACGGCAAGGTGGGGCTCATGCCGCTGAGCACCTGCGCCAGCCACACCGCGACGTTGAGGCCGCACATCAGATACAGCGCCCAGGTGCGGGGCGTGAGGCGATCGAGTTCGCTGTCGAAGGCGGCGGCAGCGCGGGCCTCGACCACGCTGGCCGCCTCGCCCCGCCCGGACGCGGCACGCAGCGGCGCGAGCCGTGTGTGGATCGCCTGCAAGGCCTCGTCCTGCTGATCGGACGTGAGCATGTGCATCCCGATCACGGGACGCGAGGGGTTGCGCCCGCTCAGGAAGGCACGGCGGTCGGGCCGGGCCGGATCGGGCCGCAGCACCAGGTGCAGTTGGCCGCCCTGGGCCCGGTCGAGGGTCACGTCGTCGAGCGCTTCCCAGGGGAGCGGGCGGAGCGGCGGTGGCAGCTGCGGGGAATCGATGCCCGCCGCGTCCACCCGCAGCACCGGCGCGCGGCTGATGGCCTGGCGCACCATCCTTGCCACGAACCAGAGCGAAGGCAGTGCCACGCAAAGGGCCACGACGCCGAGCCATTGCGAGGCGGTGTCGCGCATGGTGTCGACCAGCGACACTGTGAGCAGCGCGGCGAACAGCGCGCCGAGCACCGCCATCAGCAGGCTCTGACGCCTCAAGGTGGGCAAGAAAATCTGGCCCTTGCCGGGGCCCTGCGCTTCGGATGCGGGAGTGTTCGTCACCGGCGCGTCGGCGTTCAACGGCATGGGCTGTGGCCTCCGACCCTGGAGGTCATGCGAAGAGATCGTTGTCGGTCTTGGGTGGCGTCACGCCGAGGTGGCGGTAGGCCGCCAGCGTGGCAATGCGACCGCGCGGCGTGCGCTGCAGAAAACCCTGCTGGATCAGGTAGGGCTCGATCACGTCCTCGATGGTGTCGCGCTCCTCGCCGATGCTGGCGGCAATGTTGTCGAGCCCCACGGGGCCACCGTCGAAGCGCAGGATCACCGCCTCGAGCAGTTTGCGGTCCATCACGTCAAGGCCCAGCGGGTCGACGTCGAGCATGGCCAGCGCGCGGTTGGCGATGTCGAGCGTGATCGTGCCCGTGCCCTTGACGTCGGCATAGTCGCGCACGCGGCGCAGCAGGCGGTTGGCGATGCGGGGCGTGCCGCGCGAACGCCGGGCGATCTCGAAGCCGCCATCGGCCTCCATCGGCGCGTTGAGCAGGCCGGCGCTGCGCTTCACGATGCGCGCCAGTTCCTCGGGCGTGTAGAACTCGAGCCGGGCGACGATGCCGAAGCGGTCGCGCAGCGGGTTGGTCAACATGCCGGCGCGGGTGGTCGCGCCCACCAGCGTGAACGGCTGAAGGTCGAGCTTGATGCTGCGCGCGGCGGGGCCTTCGCCGATCATGATGTCGATCTGGTAGTCCTCCAGCGCGGGGTAAAGAATTTCTTCGACGACCGGGCTCAGGCGGTGGATCTCGTCGATGAACAGCACGTCGTTCTTCTCGAGGTTGGTGAGCAGCGCGGCCAGGTCCTTGGGCTTTTCGAGCACCGGGCCGCTGGTCTGGCGCAGGTTCACGCCCAGCTCGTGGGCGATGATGTGGCTGAGCGTGGTCTTGCCCAGGCCGGGCGGGCCGAAGAGCAAAACGTGGTCCAGCGCCTCATTGCGCTTGCGGGCGGCGCCGATGAAGATCTCGAGCTGCTCGCGGGCCTTGCTCTGCCCCACGTAGTCGTCGAACAGCTTCGGCCGCAGCGCGCGTTCGATGGCCTCTTCGGCCGGCGAGGCCGGTGCGGCGGAAACCACCCGCTTGGACGGGGGCACGGCAAAATCGTCAGTCTGGATGGACACTGTGAGCCTGGGAGGGACCTGGGGGAATACGAAGCGAAGGAGCGGGCGGGCAGTCGTCGGGCGCCCTGCAATGGGCTTCACTATAGCCGCTGGCGCGCGGCCCGCGGCCGGCTCAACAGGCTCAAGTGGCGGATGAAAATGCCGATACATCAGGGAACCTCCGCCCTCGCACCGCCGGTGCCGCAATCCGCATGACACCCCCTTCGCCCCACCGGCCGCCCTTCCCCGCACCGCGCCTACAACGTGCGGTGCAGCGTGCGGGGCGGCATGTGGTGCCGCGCGCCGTAGGAGCACTGTGTCTGCTGCTGATGACCGCGGCCGCCGCGCAGGCTGCCGGCGACGCGCACTCTCCAATCTCGCCGTCCACCTCAGCCGCGTCAGCCGCCTCCACTGCGTCAAGCCCCCCAGCCACTTCAGCCACGCCGGCCGCCCCGGCCATCGGGCGGATCCAGTTGCCGGCCAGGCCGGTGGTGCAGCCCAAGGGCGAGGGGCAGGCCAGAACAGAGCCCGCCACACCGAGCGAGCCCGGCAAGCGCGAGGCCGGTGGGCGTGGGGCACAACTACGCGAGGCGATCGAAAAAGCCAACAGCACCCAGTCGGGCGCCGCTGCGCCGCCGCCAGCGCAATTCACCTTTACCGTGCCGCCGGACAAGAAGGCCGCGCCTGCAGCACGCGCCGCCACCCGGAACGTGGCCGGAGAAGCGACCGCGGCGTCGACATCTGCCGCAGGCGCGTCGTCTGGTTCATCCGCCCGCACCGAGCCACCGGTCAACGCCGACGAGATGAGCCGCCAATACATCCGCGCCCGCGCCGCTGCGCTGGGCGCCTTTGCCGCCACGCCGCAGGCGGCCGCCGCGGTCGGTATGAAGCCAGTAGTCCGAACTGCCGGCGCAGGCGGCGCCCGGGAGCCTGCGCCCAGGGCAGCCCACGGCGCCGCGCTGCCATGGGGTTATGAAGGCGCGGGCGGGCCGTTGTCGTGGGGCCAGCTCAAGCCCGAATACGCCGCCTGCGCGGCAGGCCAACGGCAGTCGCCCATTGCCATCGACGACAGCACAGCGTTGCTGGGCCCGGCCGAACCGCTGGCCATCGAGCACCAGCCGAGCACCGGCACCGTGGTGCACACCGGCCGCACCTTGCGGGTCGACGTGAAAGGCGCCAATGCACTTACCGTGCGAGGCAAGCGCTATGTGCTCGAGCAAATCGAGTTCCACCAGCCGGCCGAGGAACGCATCAACGGCAAGGGCTTTGCCATGTCGGCGCACCTGCTGCACCGCGCCGCCGATGGACAGATGGCCATGGTGGCGGTGCTGCTCGAGCCCGGCACCGCAAGCCCGCTGGTGGACCAGGTCGTGACCTACCTGCCCCTCGACGTGGACGACCGCGTCGGCCTGCCGCCGACTGGCCTCGACCTGGCCGGCCTGCTGCCGCAGGATGCGCGCTATTACCAGTTCTTCGGCTCGCTCAGCGCGCCGCCCTGCACCGAGGACGTGCTGTGGATCGTCTTCAAACAGCCGATGACGGTGAGCGCCAGCCAGCTGAAGCTGTTCGGCCAGCTGTTCCCCAACAACGCCCGGCCTCTGCAACCCTTGAACGGCCGAGTGGTGCGGGCGGCGCAGTAAGCCGCCAGCGGAATCGCAGACTTATTGGTAGCCGTGCAGCGCATCGTCGGGAAAGCGCCCGGCCTTTACATCGGCCACGTAGGCCTGCACCGCGGCCTGCACCGTGGGCTGGCCTTCCATGAAGTTGCGCACGAACTTGGCGAGGCGGCCGGCCGTGAGGTTGAGCATGTCGTGCAGCACCAGCACCTGGCCACTGCAGTCCAATCCGGCGCCGATGCCGATCACAGGGATCGACAGCCCCGCCGTGATCTCGCGCGCCAGCGCCGAAGGCACCAGCTCCAGCACCAGCATGGCCGCGCCGGCGTCGGCCAGTTCCGCCGAATGCCGGCGCAGCGTGGCCGCCGCCACGTCGCCGCGGCCCTGAATGCGGTAGCCGCCCAGCGCATGCACCGACTGCGGCGTGAGCCCCAAGTGGGCGCACACCGGAATGCCGCGCTCAACGAGGAAGCGCACGGTCTCGGCGGTCCACCCACCACCTTCAAGCTTGACCATGTGGGCGCCGGCCTGCATCAGCGCCGTGGAACTCGCCAGCGCCTGCTCCTTCGAGGCCTGGTAGCTGCCGAACGGCAGGTCGCCGACCACCCAGGCCGTACGGTTGCCGCGCGCCACGCATTGCGTGTGGTAAACCATCTGCTCCAGCGTCACCGGCACCGTGCTCGGCTGGCCCTGCAGCACCATGCCGAGCGAATCGCCGACCAGCAGGCAGTCCACACCAGCGGTGTCGAGCAGCGTGGCGAAGGTGGCGTCGTAGCAGGTCAGCATGGCGATCTTCTCGCCGGCGGCGTGCATCTCGCGCAGGCGGTGCAGCGTCAGAGGCTTGCGGGGCGTAGCCGACGAGGTGGACAAGGTTGTCGGGGTGGCGGTGGTATCGGTCATGGTCTTCTGGTGCTTGCGGTCGAGGTTGGAGTGGGCCCACGCCAGCGGGCCAGCTGGCGGCGCGGAAGGGCCTGCAGCGTCGCACGGCATTCTGCACCTGCCTGCGTTCCTGCATCGCCGGAGGTAACGCAGGAACATGCCTCTGCACCGCCATGGCTGCTGTCTACTTCAGGACGTAGCTTGCCAGCACGGCCTGCACCTCGTAGATGTTGAGCTTCTTGTTGAACTGCTTCTGAATGGGC
>JAQGNA010000219.1 GCA_028292075.1 Rhodoferax sp.
GAGCGGTTCGACGGAGACCGCGCTGTCAACGGTTCTGTCGCTTCTGTTTGCGCAGCATGAAGAGATACAGGCTCTCCACCTTGTCTCGCGCCCACGGCGTCTTGCGCAGAAAAGTCAGGCTCGAGCGAACGCTGGGGTCGCTCTGGAAACACCGCACCGGCACGCGCTCGGCCAGGCCTTCCCAGCCATACGCTTCGACCAGCGCGGTGACGATGGCCTCCAGCGTGATGCCGTGGAGCGGGTTGCGTGGCTGTACGGGCTGTGCCGGCTGCACCGGCTGTACCGCGACTGGCGCGACTGGCGCGACTGGCGCCGTGTCGGGTTTCCCGTTTGCTTCATTCTGCGGACTGGGCGGCGCTGTGGGCGTCATGCGGGGGGTCTTCTTCGGGTTCAATGCCGAGGCGGGCGTCGTTTTCCATGATGAGCTGTTGCACGGTGGCGCACAGTTCCTCGGCGTCGTTGGGTTTGTGGATCAGGGCGCGCGCTCCCTCGGCGATGGCGCTCTGCTCAATCTCGGCGGTCACGTAGCCTGAGGCGAGCGCGACGGGCAAGTCCGGCCGGATGAGGCGGGCCTCGCGCACCAGGTCGACGCCGCAATAGCCGGGCATGTTGTAGTCGGTCACCAGGAGGTCATAGGCCTGCGCGTTGGCCTTGAGCTCGGCCGCGGCACGGTGCGGATCGGAGAACCCGCTCACCCGAAAGCCACGCCGGCGCAGCAGGCGTTCGACCAGGAACACCAGCGCGTGGTCGTCGTCGACATACATCACATGCTTGCCACCGCCCTTGACGTTGCCCGGCTTCGGCGCTTCGACGGGAATCGGCGTGGCCACCGCACCGCTCGCGGGGAAGTAGAGCGTGAACACGCTCCCCAGGCCGGGCGCGCTCTGCACGTCGACGCCACCGGAGTGGCTGCGCATGACGCCGTGCACTACCGCGAGTCCCAGGCCCGTGCCCTGTCCGACTTCCTTGGTGGTAAAGAACGGCTCGAAGATGCGCAGCAGCGTTTCGTCGTCGATGCCCTTGCCGCTGTCGCGCACGGCCAGCATGGCGTAGCGTCCCGGCACCAGGCCGAGGCGTTCGCACAGGCGGGCGTCGGGCATGACACCCGAGAGTTCGATGCCCACCGTGCCGCGCTGGTCGCCGATGGCCTGTATCGCATTGGTGCAAAGGTTGAGCACCGCCTGCTCCACCTGTGTGGCGTCGGCCAGTACCGCGGGGGTGTTGTCCTTGATGTGCAGATGCAGCTCGACCGCGGGCGGCATGGTCACGCGCAGCAGCCGTTCGGTCTCGATCACCACTTCGGCCAGCGAGACCGAGCGCCGGCGCGGCGTCTCGTTGCGGCTGAAGGTCAGGATCTGCCGCACCAGGTCGCGCGCGCGGCGCCCGGCCTTTTCGATCTCCTGCAGGCTGACCAGCGCTGGCGAATCGGGGCCGGCGTCTTCCTTGGCGAGTTCGAGGTTGCCCAGGATCGCGCTCAGGATGTTGTTGAAGTCGTGCGCGATGCCGCCCGCCATGGTGCCAACGGCCTGCATTTTCTGCGACTCGCGCAGCTGGCCCTCGAGCATGTTGCGGTGCGCCTCGGCACGCTTGCGGCTGGTGAGGTCGCGGGCGAAGATCGTCGTGGTGTCACCCTCCGGGTGGCGCTCGAACGACAGGCTCACCTCCACCGCCAGGCGCTTGCCACCGGCCGTCATGGCGTTGATCTCGCCCAGCAGGGCCTGGGTCGAGATCTGGTTGTGGGCCAGCACATGCGTCGCGTTCGGGAAAAACCGCTCCAGCGCGCTGCCCAGCGCCTGCGAAGAAGGGCACTGGAAGAGTGCCGCCGCCGTCGGGTTGAACACGGTGATGCGCTGGTCCTTGTCGACGCAGATGATGGCGTCGAGCGAGGAGTTGATGACCGCCTCGAGCCGGGCCTCGCTGAGGCGCAGCTGCTCGTTGCGCTGGCGCAGGGCTGCGCCACTCTGCTGCAGTGCGCGCCGCTCGGTGAGCAGAGGTCCCTGATCGATCACGGCGCAGATGTAGTGGACGGTGGGCTCGTGTGCGTTCTCGAGCCTCGCAATGTGCAGATCGCCGGTGATGGTGCCTTCCTCGCCGATCGAAAAAACCACCTCGGTGGCTTCGCAGTGGCCGTCCGTGCTGGCCTCGCGAAAGGCCTGGCGCACCTGCTCGGTGCAGCCGGCGCTGACGAAGGGCATGAGGAAGTTCAGCGGACGGTCGCGCTCGGTGGGCTGGAAGAGACGCTGCGCCATCGAGTTGCTCTGCACCACCATGTCGTGCTCGTCGACCACCATCAGCGCCAGCGGCACGCTGGAGAACAGCGTCTCGAAGCGCTCGGAAGCGCCTTCGGCCACCGCCTGGCTGTAGCGCAGCACCTTGTTCTGGCTTTCCAGTTCGGCCTGGTAGCTGCGCAGGTCGCGCACCAGCTGGGCCAGCTGGTACCCCTCGACCGGGGCATCGGGCGCCGGCAGCACCGGTGCGGTCGCGGCATTGGCCGCCGCGGCGGCTTGGGCGACGTGGGAGGGCTCCAGGGGAGCGGATGGGGCAGGGCGCATGGAGTGTCGGCTTCGGCTTCGGCGGCTGCGGGCGAAGGGGTTCGCGCTGGCGTGCGCGGTCGAGCACGGGAGTTTACGCGCTGCGCTTCAGCCTGGGGAGCCCTGTGGTCGCGGCCACACGTTGCCAGGAGCGGGACAGATATGCCGGAGTACAAGCTCCCGCGACGGCTCGGCGGTGAGATACTGCCCGGCCGGTGAGGGCTTGCCTCACATGGCCACTCGCCTTATCTCAACCAAGCCTCCAAGCCTCCAAGCCTCCAAGCCTCCAGCCTTCAAGCCCGATAGCCATGCCGCCCCATGACGCCTGACATCAGCCCCACGCTGCTGTATGCGTTGCTGGTCAATTCGGCCGTCAGCTTGATCATCGGCATGGCCCTGTTGCTGGTATGGCGCCACCACCGCGGTCAGCGCTTCACTTGCGAGATCGGGCTGGCCCACCTGGTGCAGGTGTTCATTGCGCTGGCGAGCCTGGTCGAACAATCTGGCCCGCCGGACTGGCGCGCCGCTGGCACCACCAACATCGTCTTCGGACAAGTGCTCTACACCGCGCTGATGGTGCTGGGCATTGCCCACCTGAGTCGCTGGTCGGTGTCGCGCCGCGAATGGGTGGTGCTGGCGCTGTTGCTGTCCCTGGCAGGCGTGGCT
>JAQGNA010000221.1 GCA_028292075.1 Rhodoferax sp.
TCGCGTGGCGAGGCCGAGGCTTTCTATGCCGTGCACAAGGCCCGCCCCTTCTTCAAGGACCTGGTCGATTTCATGATCTCCGGCCCGGTGATGATCCAGGCCCTGGAAGGCGAGAACGCGATCCTGAAGAACCGCGACCTGATGGGCGCCACCGATCCCAAGAAGGCTGACGCCGGCACCATCCGCGCCGACTTCGCCGACAGCATCGACGCCAATGCCGTGCATGGCTCCGATGCCGCTGAAACCGCCGCGCAAGAAATCGCTTTCTTCTTCGCCGGCATGAACGTCTACGCCCGCTGAAGCGGGTCATCCGCGCGCCTGTGCAATGACGGCCAACCTGCTTGACTTCGATCTCGAAGGCTTGGCCGCGTTCTGCGAGCGGCTCGGAGAAAAACGCTTTCGCGCAACCCAGCTGTTCCGCTGGATCCACCAGCGGGGTGCGGCCGATTTCGACCAGATGAGCGATCTGGCGAAGTCGCTGCGCGGCAAGCTCCAGGCCGCGGCCCATGTGCAGGGCCTGCGCGTCATCAGTCAGCACGAATCCACCGACGGCACCATCAAGTGGCTGTTCGACGTGGGTGCGGGCGACGCGGTCGAGGCGGTCTTCATTCCGGAATACGCCGACACCGGGGCGCCCCAAGGCGACGTGCCACTCGCTCGGGCGGCAGGCACGGCAGGTAGTCGGGGGGCACCAGTGCTCGAGCGCGGCACGCTGTGCATTTCGTCCCAGGCCGGTTGTGCCGTTGGCTGCCGTTTCTGCTCCACTGGCCACCAGGGGTTCAGCCGCAACCTCACCACCGGCGAGATTGTCGCCCAACTGTGGTTTGCCGAGCATTTCCTGCGCAAGCACCTGAAGCGCGACGAACGCATCATTTCCAACGTGGTGATGATGGGCATGGGCGAGCCGCTGCAGAACTACAACGCCCTCGTTCCCGCCCTTCGCGTCATGCTGGACGACCATGGCTACGGCCTGTCGCGCCGCCGCGTCACGGTGTCGACTTCCGGCGTGGTGCCCATGATCGACCGGCTCGGCAACGATTGCCCGGTGGCCCTCGCCGTGTCGTTGCATGCGCCGAACGACGCCCTGCGCGACAACCTGGTGCCGCTCAACAAGAAGTACCCCCTGGCCGAGTTGATGGACGCGTGCAACCGCTACCTCGACCACGCACCTCGCGACTTCATCACCTTCGAATATTGCATGCTGGATGGCGTCAACGACACGCCCGAGCATGCGCAGCAGCTCGTCGAGCTGGTGCAGCGCCACCGCCGCCCCGGCGTCTGGTGCAAATTCAACCTGATTCCGTTCAACCCATTTCCCGCGTCCGGCCTGCTGCGCTCGCCCGCGCCGCGCGTGGCTGCCTTTGCCCGTCTGCTGGCCGACGCCGGCATCGTGACCACCGTGCGCAAGACGCGCGGTGACGACATCGATGCCGCCTGCGGTCAACTTGCCGGCGACGTCAAGGACCGCACCCGGGTCGCCACCCGCATTGCCCAGCAACGCACGATCATGCTCACACAAGCCGCGCCCGACACAGCGGCGATCAAGGAGACTTGAGGATGGTCAGTACAACCCGCAGGCACCCGCCTGCCGCCGCGCGCAGCGTGGCATGGGTCGTGTCGGTGGTTGGTTTGATCGCAGCACTAGCGGGCTGCACGACCACCACCACCGGCCCGGCCGTGATGACGCCCGCACCGCGCCCGCAGGCGGTCGAGAACCGCCCCGACCTGCTGACCGAGTCGGACGAACCCGAAGCCCGCAAGCGCGCCCGGGTGCGCCTGCAGCTGGCGGTCGGCTACTTCGAGCAGGGCCAGACCACGGTGGCGCTCGACGAACTGAAGCAGTCGCTCAACACCGACCCCAGCTTCGCCGAGGCCTACAACCTGCGCGGCCTGATCTACATGCGCCTGAGCGACCAGAAGCTGGCAGAAGACAGCTTCCGCCGCGCGATCTCGCTCAACCCGCGCGAAGCCAACAGCCTGCACAACTACGGCTGGCTCCTGTGCACCCAGGGCCGTTATGCCGACGCCGACCAGCTGTTCACTCAGGCGCTGGCCAACCCGACTTACGGCGGACGGGCCAAGACGTTCATGGCGCAAGGCCTGTGCCAGCAGAGTGCCGGCCATCTGGCCGATGCCGAGCGCAGTTTGGCGCGCTCCTACGAGCTCGACGCCGGCAACCCCATCACCGGCTTCAACCTGGCCAATCTGCTATACCAGCGTGGTGAACTGGTGCGGTCGCAGTTCTACATTCGCCGTCTCAACAACTCGGAACTGGCCAATGCCGAATCTCTGTGGCTTGGCATCAAGGTGGAGCGCAGGATGGAGAACACCGAGGCGATGCAGCAACTGGCCGAGCAATTGAGAAAGCGTTTCGGCCAGTCCAAAGAACTGGCTTCCTATGAGCGGAGAGCGTTCAATGAGTGAACTGCCCGATCCAACGACAGCGGCAGACGCGGCACGGTACGCCGGCACTGGCACCGGCTCAAGCGAAGCGCAGGGCGGTGCCGAGCGCGCCGGTGCGCTGCTGCGCCAGACGCGCGAGGCCCACGGCCTGCATGCCGACGCCATGGCGTTTTCGCTGAAGGTTCCGGTGGCCAAGCTGATGGCGTTGGAGGCCGGCCGGCTCGACCTGCTGCCCGACCTCACCTTCGCCCGGGGCCTGGCGGCCAGCATCTGCCGCAACCTGAAGGTCGACCCGACACCGGTGCTGGCGCTGCTGCCGCGCAGCGGCTCGGCCCGCCTCGGCTCCGACAAACCACCAATCAACACGCCTTTCAGGCCGCCCGGTTCGGGCCCCAACTTTTCGCTCCGCGGCCGCATGCTCAGCCCGGCCGTTCTCGCGGTGGTGGTGCTGCTCATCGGTGCGCTGCTCGTGGTGGTATGGCCCCGAATGCACGAAGAGGCCGACGTGCTCGCAAATTCTGGCGTCCCTGCGACCGGCGACATGGCACCAGGGCCGGTGGCAAATCCTTCGGCTCCGTCGGTCGAACCGTTGCCGTCCGCGGTCATGCCCGGGAGTCCGGCGCCAACTGCGGCCGTGGCGCCGCCAGCCGGACCTGCGCCTTCGCTGGCCGCCGTGCCGGCCGGTGCATCGGCTTCGGCAGCGTCCGGTGCGGCGGCCGCGTTCGTGCTCAATGCCAGGGCGGATACCTGGGTCAAGGTGACCGACGCAAAGGGCGCGGTGCAGGTCAACCGCCTGGTGAAGGCTGGTGAAAACGTACAGGCCGACGGTGTCGCGCCCTTGGCTGTCGTCATCGGCCGCGCCGATGCGGTGCAGGTGCAGGTCCGGGGCCAACCGTTC
>JAQGNA010000222.1 GCA_028292075.1 Rhodoferax sp.
CTCGGCCATTGCGGCGGCATCGCCTCCGAGACCCGTCAGCGCAGGCTGTGCCGGCGACGACGTCACGTTGAAGTACGACGGACGCTCGGGACGGGCCACCGGCTCGGCCGCTTCGCGATCGGCGAAGGTTGGTGCCGCATCGGCGCCAGAAGCGCTGAAAGCGCCAACAGCGGCAACCGCGGCGTCGGGACGGGCTTCGCCCTCTTCACGCGGGCCACGCTCGCCGCGGCCGCGGCCGCCACGACCGCCGCGCTCACCGCGCTCGCGGCCTTCTGGACGATCGCCACGATCACTGCGTTCGCCGCGCTCGCCACGTTCGCCGGCCTGGCGGGGTTCGCGCTCAGTGCGTGGCTCCTGGCCAGACGCTTCGGCCAGTGGCGCGCCAGCTTCCTGGCCATTGCCAAGAGCTTGCGGGGACAAGGCTGCACCATCGGCATCCTGGCGGGGACGCGCCGGGCGCTCGCTGCGCTCACCACGTTCGCCACGCTCACCCCGTTCACCACGACCTCGGCCGTTCCGGCCGCCTGGTGCCTGCTGCGCTTCGTCGCCGGCGCCGACCGCTGGACGGCTCTGGCCTTCGATCCGCTCCGGACGTTCGCCGCGCTCGGGACGCTCGCCCCGCGGCGGACGTTCGCCGCCGTTGCGGGCAGCGCCGCGGTCCTGGCCTTCACGCAGCTCGCGTGGTTCGCGCGCTTCACGCGGTTCACGTGGTTCGCGTGGTTCGCGGACCTCGCCATCACGCGGTGCGCCACTGCGGCCACCACGGCCACCGCGGCCCTCGACCTCTTCACGGCCACCGCGGCCACCACGGCCCCGGCCGGCGCCTTCGCCTCGGCCGCCTTCGCGACCACCTTCACGGCCGTTCCGCGGTTCGCGGCCGTCACGGCCTTCGCGCTTGTCTTCCGGTTTGGCCACGGGCGCGGCGGGCGCCGTCACCACAGGGGCTGGCGCGGGCGCCGGCGTCAGGCCGAACAAGCCCTTGATCCACCCGAAGAAACCGGTTTCGGCAGGCGCCGGCGTGGGCGTCGGTGCCGGTGGAGGGGCCACAGGTGCCGGTGGCGCCACTGGCGCTTCGGCCACGGGGGCCGGCTTGGGCACGGCGACCGGTGCAGGCGCGTCGGGCAGCACGCCCTTGATCACCGGCGTCTGCTTGTTGGTCGGCTCCTGGGAACGGCGGGTGACTGACGTTGCGTCGTCGGCTTCGTCGGCCATCTTGTAGCTGGCTTCGATGTGGTCGAGGCGCGGATCGTCGTGCTTCAGGCGTTCGAGCTTGTAGTTTGGCGTTTCCAGCGTCTTGTTGGGCACCATCAGCACGTTGATGCGCTGCTTCAACTCGATCTTGGCGATTTCGGTGCGCTTCTCGTTCAGCAGGAACGATGCCACGTCGACCGGCACCTGGCACATCACCGAAGCGGTGTTGTCCTTCAGCGACTCTTCCTGAATGATCCGCAGGATCTGCAGCGCCGAACTTTCGGTGTCGCGGATGTGGCCGGAGCCGCCGCAACGTGGGCACGGAATCGAAGCACCTTCGCTCAAGGCCGGGCGCAAGCGCTGGCGGCTCATTTCCATGAGACCGAACTTGCTGATGGTGCCGAACTGAACCCGTGCGCGGTCTTGCCGCAACGCGTCGCGCAGGCGGTTTTCGACATCACGGCGGTTGCGCGATTCCTCCATGTCGATGAAGTCGATGACGATCAGGCCACCCAGATCGCGCAGGCGCATCTGGCGGGCCACTTCTTCAGCGGCTTCCAGATTGGTGCGGGTCGCGGTTTCTTCAATGTCGCCGCCGCGGATGGAACGGGCGGAGTTGACGTCCACCGACACCAGCGCTTCAGTGTGGTCGATCACGATGGCGCCGCCCGAGGGCAGCTGCACGGTACGGGCGTAGGCCGATTCGATCTGGTGTTCAATCTGGAAACGGCTGAACAGCGGCGCGTCGTCGCGGTAGCGCTTCACGCGCGCGGCATGCTCGGGCATGACGTGGGCCATGAACTGCTGGGCCTGTTCGTACACGTCGTCGGTGTCGATCAGGATGTCGCCGATGTCGTTGTTGAAGTAGTCGCGGATGGCGCGGATCACCAGGCTCGATTCCTGGTAAATCAGGAATGCGCCCTTGCCCTGCTTGCCGGCGCCGTCGATGGCGGTCCACAGCTTCAGCAGGTAGTTCAAATCCCATTGGAGTTCGGGTGCGCTGCGGCCGATGCCGGCGGTGCGCGCGATGATGCTCATCCCGTTCGGGTATTCGAGCTGGTCCATCGCTTCCTTGAGCTCGGCCCTGTCGTCGCCTTCGATGCGGCGCGAAACGCCGCCGCCACGCGGGTTGTTGGGCATGAGCACCACGTAACGGCCGGCGAGCGACACGAAGGTGGTGAGGGCGGCGCCCTTGTTGCCGCGTTCTTCCTTCTCGACCTGCACCAGCAGTTCCTGGCCTTCGCGGATCACGTCGCTGATGCGGGCCTGGCTGACGGGCACGCCTTGCTGGAAGTATTGTTTGGAGATTTCTTTGAACGGCAAAAAGCCGTGGCGGTCTTCGCCGTAGTCGACGAAGCAGGCTTCCAGCGAGGGCTCGACGCGCGTGACGACGGCCTTGTAGATGTTGCCCTTGCGCTGTTCGCGCCCTTCGATTTCGATTTCGTAGTCGAGCAGTTTTTGCCCATCCACGATCGCCAGGCGGCGCTCTTCGGCCTGCGTGGCGTTAATCAGCATCCGTTTCATGGTGCGTTTCCTTTACCGGGCCTTCAGCCCGGACTGTTTGTGGATCACTGGCTCAAAAATGAGCCTTTTGATGCCAGAACAGACGCCTGAAAACGAAGGGAATTGCCGGAGAGCCGCCTCATGTGAGCACGGGCTCGCAAGTGGGCGGCATGGGCGCGTGGAGGGAAGCGATGAGCTGCCTTGCTGGCAGTGCCACGGCGGGCATGGCAGGGTGGGCGGGCAGAACCGGTGCGAGGCGTGACTCCATGCCGAAAAGCGGGGGCATGCACCACCGCGAGCAGAGTTGAATCATCACCATCAGCACAAAAATGTCTCGCTTCGATCCGCTGGAGACCAGGGCTTGCGCACTGGTCCCCAAGTTGAGGGTATTCCGTATCAGTGTTTCCGGGGCGCCGGCTCGACCCGAAAACCGCTTCGAGCCACCAGCGCCAGGGTCGCTTGGTTTGCAGGAAAAACGTCTCGGGAGGCATCGACTTCGCAGCGTATTCGCTTGTGTGCTCTAAACTTGAGATTAATCAAGCACTTACGACTCTACGCTGGTGAAAAACATTATAGGTGCTATCGAGCCGTCCCCATCGCCCGAAGTCAAATTGGTAACAGTTGATGAAGATGGGGCCGGCCAGCGGCTGGACAACTTCTTGATGCGCCACCTCAAGGGCGTGCCGAAGACGCACGTCTACCGGATCATCCGCAGCGGCGAGGTGCGCATCAACAAGGGCCGTGCCGCCGCTGACACGCGGTTGGCAGAAGGCGATGTGGTCCGGCTGCCCCCGGTGCGGACCTCGGAACGCGCGGCCGAAAAATCCGAGGCCATGGCCCAGGCCGTTCACGCAGCGCCGGCCCGCGAGTTCAAGGTGATCTTTGAAGACGAGCATCTGCTGGCCATCGACAAGCCGGCCGGCGTTGCGGTGCACGGCGGCAGCGGCGTGGCCTTCGGCGTGATCGAGCAGTTGCGCATCGCGCGGCCGGGCGCCAAGTTTTTGGAGCTAGTGCACCGGCTCGACCGCGAGACATCCGGCATCCTGTTGATCGCCAAGAAGCGCAGCGCGCTCACACGCGTGCAAGACCAGTTTCGCGAGCGAGAGACTGGCAAGACCTATCTCGCCTTGGTCGAAGGGCATTGGCCGACCAACAAAAAGGTGCTCGACAAGCCGCTTCACAAATATCTCCTGCCCGACGGCGAACGCCGCGTAAAGGTGGTGGCGAAGGAAGATCCGGACGGCATGCGCTCCCTCAGCCTGGTGAAGGTGCGGCAAAAGTTTGCTGAGTTCACCTTGCTCGAGGTGACCATCAAGACCGGCCGCACTCATCAGATCCGGGTACACCTTGCAAGCGAAGACCACCCCATCGCCGGCGACGACAAATACGGCCATTTCGAACTCAACAAGGCGCTTCAAAAGCGCGGGCTGAAGCGCATGTTCCTGCATGCCTGGCATCTGTCGCTCACGCATCCGGGCACTGGCGAGCCCCTGTCGCTTGATGCGGGTTTGCCACAAGAACTGCAGAGCTTCGTGGACGCACAGCCGCAAGTGGGTGCAAACTAAGCGTGAGCGGCTGTCTCATTTACACCCGACCGGTATCAACGATGATTGGTAACTTAATGCTACCTGCTACATTTTGGGCTTATGGCCGCAGTCGACACGTTTAAACAGGACGCCCCGACGGTGGCGCTGCCCGGGCTTGGCCGCGCGTTGATTTTGGCGGGCAAGCTCGGCCAGAAGGCGGCCGAGGACATCTACCGCAAGGCGCAGTCCGGCCGCGCCAGTTTCATTGCCGAGCTGGTGGGATCGGGCGCCGTGTCGGCCTACGACCTGGCCCACACCATGTCGACGGCTTTCGCCGCGCCCCTGCTCGACCTGAACGCCATCGATCTGCAGCGCCTGCCCAAGGAACTGCTCGACGCCAAGATCTGCCAAGCCTACCGCGTGGTGGTGCTCAGCAAGCGCAACAACCGGCTGATCGTGGCCACGGCCGATCCGACCGACCAGGAAGCCGCTGAAAAGATCAAGTTCTCTACGCAGATGGGCGTGGACTGGATCATTGCCGAGTACGACAAGATCTCGAAGCTGGTCGATGCCAGTGCGATGACCACCAACGAGGCCATGGACGGCATCATCAATGGTGGCGATTTCGACTTTGAAGACAGCGTGATCGCCGCCGCGACCGACGTGGCCGAAGTCAACGCCTCTGAAGTCGAAGACGCGCCGGTGGTGAAGTTCCTCCACAAGATGCTGCTCGACGCCTTCGGCATGCGGGCCTCCGATCTTCATTTCGAGCCGTACGAACACAACTACCGGGTGCGCTTCCGCATCGATGGCGAGCTGCGCGAGATCGCCTCGCCGCCTGTGGCGATCAAGGACAAGCTGGCGTCGCGGATCAAGGTCATCTCGCGACTCGACATCTCGGAAAAGCGCGTGCCGCAGGACGGCAAGATGAAACTCAAGGTCGGGCCGGACCGGGTCATCGACTTTCGGGTGAGCACCCTGCCAACGCTGTTCGGCGAAAAGATCGTGATCCGTATTCTGGACCCGAGCAGCGCCAAGCTCGGCATCGATGCGCTCGGCTATGAGCCGGAGGAGAAGGCACGGCTGATGCAGGCGATTGGCCGGCCCTACGGCATGATTCTGGTGACCGGACCTACCGGCTCGGGCAAGACGGTGTCGCTCTACACCTGCCTCAACCTGCTGAACAAGCCAGGGGTGAACATCGCCACGGCCGAAGATCCATCCGAAATCAACCTGCCTGGCGTGAACCAGGTCAACGTGAACGAGAAGGCGGGGCTGACCTTCGCCGTGGCCCTGAAGTCGTTCCTGCGGCAGGATCCCGACATCATCATGGTCGGCGAAATCCGCGACCTTGAAACAGCGGACATTTCAATCAAGGCGGCCCAGACAGGCCACCTGGTGCTGTCCACGCTGCACACCAATGATGCCCCCACCACACTGACGCGCATGCGCAACATGGGGATTGCGCCGTTCAACATTGCCTCGAGCGTCATTCTGATCACGGCACAGCGGCTGGCCCGGAGGCTCTGCCCGACGTGCAAGGCGCCGATCAACATCCCCAACAAGGCACTGCTCGAAGCCGGTTATGCGGAAGAGGAGCTGGATGGCTCCTGGCAGCCTTATGGCCCGGTGGGTTGCTCGGCCTGCAACAACGGCTACAAGGGCCGCGTTGGCATCTACCAGGTGATGCCGATTTCTGAAGAGATCCAGCGCATCATCCTGCGCGACGGCAACGCCCCCGAGATCGCAAAGCAGGCCAAGGCCGAAGGCGTGCGCTCGCTGCGCCAGGCCGGCCTGCACAAGGTCAAGCTGGGCCTGACTTCGCTCGAAGAAGTGCTGGCCGTCAGCAATGAGTGACATCACGAGTTAAGCGAGATCCATCAGGGCAATTCATGGCAACTGCAGCGTCCAGAGACATCAAGGAATTTGTCTTCGAGTGGGAAGGCAAGGACCGCAATGGCAAGCAGGTCCGGGGCGAAACCCGCGCGGTGGGCGAAAACCAGGTCCAGGCCACGCTGCGCCGCCAGGGCGTGTTTCCCACCAAGATCAAGAAGCGCCGCATGCGCTCGGGCAAGGCCATCAAGCCCAAGGACATCGCCATTTTCACGCGCCAGCTCGCAACCATGATGAAGGCCGGCGTACCGCTGCTGCAAGCCTTCGACATCGTCGGCCGTGGCAACACCAACGCGAGCGTCACCAAGCTGCTAAACGATGTGCGCTCCGACGTGGAAACCGGCAGCTCGCTCAGCGGCGCATTCCGCAAATTTCCGATGTACTTCAACAGCCTCTACTGCAACCTGGTGGAAGCTGGCGAGGCCGCGGGTATTCTCGAGTCGCTGCTCGACCGCCTGGCGGTCTACATGGAAAAAACCGAGGCCATCAAGTCGAAGATCAAATCGGCGTTGATGTACCCCACCTCGGTTCTGGTCGTTGCGTTTGTGGTGGTAGCGGTGATCATGATTTTCGTGATTCCGGCGTTCAAGGAAGTGTTCAGCAGCTTCGGCGCCGACCTGCCCGCCCCCACCCTGATGGTGATCGCAATCAGTGAGGTGTTCGTGGCCTACTGGTGGCTCATCTTCGGCGGCATCTTCGGTGCGATCTACTTCTT
>JAQGNA010000224.1 GCA_028292075.1 Rhodoferax sp.
GCTGACGCTCCCGAAAATGGTCGTCGCCTGTGTAGAAAAGGCGGCTTGGCGAGAGCGAGACGCCTGTTCGTTTTGACACACCGCCCGTGCGACGAAACAATCACGGGTTGGGCGGAAGCCATCAGCCCTGTCAGTTCACAAACAAAAAAGCCTCCGATGATCGGAGGCTTTCTGGGGGATGACAGCGCTGCAGAGCGCCGTCAGTCATATCAGCGAAGCTGAAGGAAATCAGTAGCCGCTGCTGCCACCGCCGCGGTTGCCGCCACCGCCGCCACCGCGAGGACCGGAGCCGTAAGGGCTGCGAAAACCGCCGTCGCCGCCACCGCCACCGCTGCGGCCACCGCCACCACCGCCGTATCCGCCGCCACCGGAACCACCGCCGCCACTGCGTCCGCCGCCGCCACCGCCGTAGCCGCCACCACTCGAACCGCCGCCGCCATAACCGCCGCCGCCCGAGCTGCCACCACCGTAGCCACCGCCGCCACTGCCGCCGCCGCCATAACCGCCGCCACCACCACCATAGCCGCCTCCGCCGCCGCCACTGCGTGGGGGACGCGGTTCCATGGGACGCGCTTCGTTGACCACGCAGCTGCGGCCACCAAGCGACTGACCGTTCATGCCACTGATGGCGGCCTGGGCTTCAGCGTCGCTGCCCATCTCGACAAAGCCGAAGCCCTTGGAGCGACCAGTCTCGCGCTCCATCATCACCTTGGCGCTGGTCACGCTGCCGAATTGGCTGAAAGACTGTTCCAGATCGCTGTCGCGCACCGAGTACGGCAAATTGCCTACGTACAGTTTGTTGCCCATCACGGGACTCCTCAAAAACACATTGATAAAGCGATGGAGTCCCGCACTGCACACACGAACCCATGGACGCGAAACCGACCAACACCGCAAACTTGCGCAGTTTTTGCAACCACGCTTTGGCATTATGCGACCACTAGCGAGGAAATCAAACAAAAAATGTGCGCTACGGGTTCAGGCTGCGAGCAGATGAAAAAAAGGGCCCGAAGGCCCTTTTTTGTTCAAAGCTGGCTGGCCCTGGGCCAGTCTGCAATGTGCTTAGTAGCTGCTACGGCCACCGCCGTAACCGCCGCCGCCGCCGCCACCACCGTAGCCGCCGCCACCACCGGAGCCGCCGCCGTAGCCGCCACCACCACCGGTGCGGGGAGGACGTGCTTCCATTGGACGTGCTTCGTTGACCACGAGGTCACGGCCGCCGATGGAGTGGCCGTTCATGCCCTTGATGGCTGCTTGCGCTTCAGCGTCGTTGCCCATTTCGACAAAGCCGAAACCCTTGGAACGACCGGTGTCGCGCTCCATCATGACCTTTGCGGAGGTGATCGAGCCGAACTGGCTGAACGCCTGGTGCATGTCGTCGTCGCGGAAAGAGTAGGGCAGGTTGCCCACGTAAAGTTTGTTGCCCATGGAAGGACTCCTTAAAAGAACGCAAAACGCGATGGAGTCCGATAACCGCAATCAACAAACCAATGAAGACTTAACAGACGCGAAACTGACTAATCACCGCAAACCCGTGCTGCTGTATTCAGCAGGCACGCGAGCATTATGCGCCATCTTTGGGGTTTTTTCAAAAAAGATCCTCGACAGATGGCAATCGTGCGGCTTGACGGCCATTTTCCCGGCGTCTGGCAGGCCGCGTCAGCCCGTCCGAACCCCGCCGCGCCCCTTCGCCGCTGGTACACTCGCCGCTCGTCATTGGGGAGTAGCCACCCTTCTATATTGAAAGGGGCTTGCATCAACAGACTTGTGCAACCACCGGCAGCCGCCGGGGCCTTCACATGGTGCAAGCGGTTCTTCGGCGTTTCCTTCGGGAAACCAGTGGATTCAGCGAGACCTTTGACTGCACAGCCTCCGTTTCAGGCCGGGGATGCCGTGCAGTCATTGGTTCGTTCGTGTCCGGCCGGAGTACCCCATGGAAGCTTTTCTCGTCTCGACCGGTATCGTCGCCCTCGCTGAAATGGGCGACAAGACCCAGTTGCTCGCCCTTGTGTTGGCTGCCCGGTTTAAGAAGCCCTGGCCCATCGTGATGGGCATCCTCACCGCCACATTGGTCAACCACGCACTCGCTGGCGCTGTCGGCGCCTGGGTCACCACCCAGCTCGGCCCCAATGTGCTGCGCTGGGTGCTGGGCCTGTCCTTCATCGCGATGGCCGGCTGGATGTTGATTCCCGACAAACTAGATGATGAAGAGACCGACAAGGCGCCCCGCTTCGGCGTTTTCGGCACCACCGTGTTCCTGTTCTTCCTCGCCGAGATGGGCGACAAAACGCAAATCGCCACCGTCATGCTGGCCGCAAAGTTCAACGCCTACGCCTGGGTGGTGGCCGGCACCACGTTCGGCATGATGCTGGCCAATGCCCCGGTCGTCTGGCTCGGCGAGCGCGTGACGCGCCTGGTGCCCATTACCCTGGTGCACCGCATCTCGGCGGTGTTCTTCCTGGTGTTGGGCGTGCTGGCGCTGTTCAACGGGGTTTCGTTCAGCTGACGGGGGGTGCCTGCGGCGGTGGCGTGGCGGCCCGGTCGGCCTGTTCGCAGCGCTGCAGCAGCCACGCGCCAAACAGCTTGAAGGCCGGAAGGTTGGTGTGGCCCGCCGGCGCGCAAAGGTAATAACCCTCCGAACTCTGGTGACGCGGAGCCGCTGGCGCCGTGAGTGGCTCCACGAGCGCACCGGACGCGAGCTCGTCCTCGACCAAGCACGTCGGCACCACGCCCAGGCCGAAACCGGCGACCGCGGCGCGAATGATCAGCGAATACTGGTTGAAACGTGGCCCGAACAAGCCGTTCAGCGCCTGGCCGTGGTGCGCGTCCAGCCACTCCTGCCACGCGAATGGCACCTCGACGTGTTGCAGCAGCGTGGCATGTTCGAGCTGCGCCACGTTGTTCAGCTTCAGCTCCGCCTGCAGCCCGGGGCTGCACACCAAGCTGGTTTCCTTGCCGATGAGGTACCGCGCACTGGCGTTCGGCCAGGCACCCGTGCCGTACTGGATGGCTGCGTCGAACGCGTGTGTGGCGGCGAAATCATGCGCATGCTGATAGCGCACGAAGTTCAGATCGACCTGCGGCACATGGCTCTTGAAGTGCGGTAGCCGCGCAAACAGCCAGTGCGTGGCAAAAGTTGGCGGCACCGACAGATTCAGCGTTCCACCGCTGCCGCCTTGCGACATCAGCTGCGCGGTGGCGGTTTCCAGCTGGCTGATGGCCGGCAGCGTGGCATTCAGGTAGACCAGGCCGGCCTCGGTCAGTTCCAGCCCCGGGGAGCGACGAAGGAACATCGGCGTGCCGAGGTAAGCCTCGAGCCCGGCTACGTGGCGGCTGATGGCACCCTGGGTCACGCAGAGTTCACGGGCAGCCCGGGTGAAGCTCAGATGCTTGGCAGCCACGTGAAAGGCATTGAGTTCGGAAATGGTCGGGCAAAGGCGTCGCACAAGAGTCCAGATGAGTATTTCTCATGAGCGTGTGAGTTTAATTCGATTCAAATGGCAATTGTTGGCCTGCTTCCTGCGTGCCGTGATCGTTATCGGGCAAAGGTTGCACCCATCTTTTACCCGGCCCGGTGTTTACCCTTTGCGCCTCTCGCCCATGAGTAATTAGCATCCAGACATCTTTCAAGAGTTTTCCAACATGTCGAACCTGTTTATTTCAAATGGCAACGTTCTGGACGTCGCCACCTCCAAGCTGGCGCGCGGCGTCTCGGTCCTGGTGCGCGACGGTGTCATCGAAGGCATCGGCGCCGATCTGACGGCCCCCGAAGGCGCCGAAGTGATCGACGCGACCGGGCTCACCGTGATGCCGGGGTTGATCGACTGCCACGTGCACGGCGTCGCCTCGTCCTTCAACCTCGGCAACGTGTCGAAGCTGCCGAACGTGCTCGTCACCCTGCGCGCCATCCCCATCCTGGGGCGCATGCTGCGCCGCGGTTTCACCACCGTGCGCGATGCGGGCGGTGCCGACTGGTCGCTGGCCGAAGCCACCCGCACCGGCCTGGTGGCAGGGCCGCGCATCTTCCCTTCGGGCAAGGCCCTGTCGCAGACCGGCGGCCACGGCGACTTCCGTGCCCGCAGCGACGAACTCGACCCCTGTTCGTGCAGCCACAAGCTGGGCAACATCGGCCGCGTGGTCGATGGCGTCGACAATTGCCGGCTGGCCGTGCGCGAGGAAATGCTCAAGGGCGCCAGCCAGATCAAGGTCATGGCCTCGGGCGGCGTCGCCTCGCCCAACGACCCGATCAGCAACCTGGGCTACTCCGAGGCCGAACTTCGCGCCATCGTCGAAGAAGCCGACAACGCCGGCACCTATGTGATGGGCCACGCCTACACGCCGCGCGCCATCGCCCGCGCCGTGCAATGCGGCGTGCGCACCATCGAACACGGCAACCTGGTGGACGCTGGCGCCGCGCAGGTGATGGCCGAGCACGGCGCCTTCATGGTGCCCACGCTCATCACGTACGAAGCCCTGGCGCTCGAAGGCGAGAAGTACGGCCTGCCGCCCGAGTCGGTGGGCAAGATCGAAGCCGTGCGCAGCGGCGGCAAAAAGGCGCTGGAGATCCTGGCCAAGGCCGGCGTGAAGATGGGCCTTGGCAGCGACCTGCTCGGCGAAGCGCACCGCATGCAGGCCGACGAGTTGCGCCTGCGTGCCGACGTGCTCGGCAACGGCGTGGCGCTGCAGCAGGCCACGCTGGTCGGCGCCGAAATTTTGAACATGGCTGGCAGGCTCGGCGTGGTCGCCGTGGGCGCCATCGCCGATCTGCTGCTGGTCGACGGCAACCCCGTGCAAGACATCGGCTGCCTGCTGAACCAGGGCGAGCACATTCGCGCCATCGTCAAGGACGGCAAGTCCGTCGCCCTCGCTTCCCTCGCTTGAAACCTCGCTTTTAGATTACCGTTCCTTCAGGAGTCACCCATGGACCGCAGAAATTTCGTCAAGCTTTCCGCTGCCGCCACCGCCGCCACTTCCTTCCTGCCTGGCCTGGCCTTCGCGCAGCAGGGCGGCACGTTCCGCATCGGGTCGCTCACGCCGATCACCGGCGCCGGCAGCCCCTACGGCCCCGGCATGCAACAGGCCATCCGCCTGGCCGTGGACGAAGTGAACGCAGCCGGCGGTGCCGGTGGCGTCAAGCTAGAACTGTTCACCGAAGACGACCAGACCAAGCCAGACGCCGCCGTGCTCGCGGCCAAGAAGCTCATCGAAGTCAACAAGGTGCAGGCCGTGCTCGGTACCTGGGCTTCGGGCGTGTCGCTGGCGGTGATGCCGCTCACCGACGCGGCCAACATCATCGAGATGAACGTCTCCGGCGCGCCGGCCATTTCCACGCTGGATACGAAAGACCTGGTCTGGCGCTTCCAGGCCACCAACGACCGCTTCGGCGCGGCGTTCTCCGAGATCTGCGTCAAGCGCGGCTTCAAGCGTCCGGCGACGATGGCGTTCAACAACGCCTCGGGTCTGGGCAATGTGGAAGGCTTCACCCGCGCCTGGAAGAAGCGCGGCGGCGAAGTGGTCGCAAGCGTCGTCTACGAGCCGAACCGCCCGAGCTACCGCAGTGAACTGCAGAAGATCCTCGCCGCCAAGCCCGACGTGATCGTGACCGGCTCCTACCTGCCCGACACCACCATCATCCTGCGCGAGTGGTACCAGGCCGGGCAGGAGGTGAAGTGGATCATCCCCGGCTGGGCCGCGAACCCGGAGCTGGTCAAGGCGCTCGGCGCGGAGCTCTGCGAAGGCCTGATCTCGGTCGACACCGTGTCCAACGAAAAAAGCGCCTCCTACGCGAATTTCAATACCGCCTTCCAGAAGGCCACCGGCAAGCCCGCCGCGAGCAACATCTACGCCGCCATGGCCTACGACATGGTCATCGCCCTGGCCCTGGCCATCGAAGCCGCCGGCCCGAACGCCACCGTGGCCCAGGTCAATGCCAAGCTGCGCGATGTGTCCAACGCCCCCGGCACGCCGGTCTACAAGTTCGCCGACGGCAAGGCGCTGCTGGCCAAGAAGACCAAGATCAATTACGAAGGCGCTTCCAGCAAGCTCGACTTCGACCAGTACGGCGACGCCACGCCCGACTTCGGTGTCTACGTCATCGAAAAGGGCGAACTGGTGCGCCGCGACGTCGTCTCCATCACCGGCTGATGTTGGCCACGCTGGACGCCGACGCCTCATGACCTGGATCGACTTCGTCAACCTGCTGATCAACGGACTGATCGAGGGGCTGGTGGTGGCGCTGCCCGCGCTGTCCATGACGCTCGTCATGGGCGTCAACCGTTTTCCGAACGCTGCCACCGGCGACTTCATGACCACCGGCGCCTACGCCGCCGTGGCCGTGCAATTGCTCAGCGGCCAACCACTCTGGGTGGCGGCCGTGGCCGGGGCCATCGCCACGGCACTGATCTCCGCCGCTTCCTACGAGCTGATCTTCCGCAAGCTCACCCGGCGGCCGATGGTGTCGTCGATGCTGGCCGCCATCGGCCTGGGCTTCCTGTTGCGCAGCCTGATCTCCTACTTCGCAGGGCATGACCAGCGCACGTTTCAGATCCCGCTCGTTCGCGCCTGGAACTGGGGCGGCGTGCGTGTGTTGCCCACCGACCTGGCCATTGCCGCCACCGCCGTCGGCTGCCTGCTGCTGGTGTTTCTGCTGCTGTACCGTACCAGCTTCGGCCGCCAGTTGCGTGCCGTGGCCGACAGTGCCGACCTGGCCCGCGCCAGCGGCATCCGCGCGCGCAGCCTCATGCTCGGCCTGTGGCTATTGGTGGGCGCCTTGTCTTCCACCGGCGGCGTGCTGCTCGGCATGAAGGCCGTGGTCGCGCCCGAGCTCGGCTGGGAAAGCCTCATTCCCGCCTTCGCCGCCATGGTGCTCGGCGGCATCGGCAGCCCGGTGGGCGCGGTGGCCGGGGCGCTCGTCCTGTGCGTGGCGCAGGAGCTCGCCGTGCCGTTGCTGGGTTCTTCCTACAAACTCGTGTTGTCGTTCGCCGTGCTGGCCGTGGTGCTGTTGCTGCGCCCCGCCGGGATGATGGGCCGCGTCCAGTTGGTGAGGTAGCCGAACATGCTCGCCTACCTCGTCGCCATCGGCATCGTCGCCCTGATCTACGCCCTGCTCGCGCTGGGCCTGAACCTGCAGTTCGGCCTCACGCGGCTGGTGAATTTCGGCGTGGTCGCCTTCTTCGCCGTCGGCGCCTACACCTCGGGCCTGCTGTCGCTGCAGGGCTGGCCCCTGCCCTTGAGCTTCCTGGCCGCGGCCTTGCTCGCAGCCTTGTCGGCGTTGCCCATCGGCTTGCTGTCGCTGCGCCTGCGCGACGAATACCTGGCCATCGTCACGCTGGGTTTCTCGGAGGCGGTGCGCATCTTCATCCAGCAGGAGGAATGGTTGACCAAGGGCGTGCAGGGCTTGCCCGGCCTGCCCAAACTGTTCGCCTCGCTGGGCACCGGCACTTCCGATCTGGCGATCTTCGGCGTGCTGCTGGGCGTGACGGCGCTGGTGTCGTGGGGCACGGTGCGGCTCACGCGCAGCCCCTTCGGCCGCCTGCTGCGCGCCATCGGCGACGACGAGACCGCGCTCGGCGCGCTCGGCAAGAACCCCACGCTGTTCAAGGTCCAGGTGTTCATGCTCGGCGCGGCGCTGGCCGGCCTCGCCGGTGCGTTCTACGCGCACTTCATCACCTTCATCACGCCGGAGCAGTTCGTACCGCTGGTCACTTTCTACGTCTGGATGGGCCTGGTCATGGGCGGCTCGGGCACGGTGCGCGGCGCGCTCGGCGGCTCCCTGTTGCTGATGGTGTTCCTCGAAGGCTCGCGCTTCGCCAAGGACCTGGTGCCCGGCGTGTCCGAGGTCGACATGGCCAGCCTGCGCCTGGCCGCGGTGGGCCTCGCGCTGATCCTGGTCACCATGTACCGGCCCGACGGCATCTTCGTAGGCAAGCCGAAATGACCCTGCTCGACGTACAGGCCGTGACCCGGCATTTCGGCGGCTTCACCGCGGTGGACCAGGTTTCGCTGCAGCTTGCCGACCGCGAGATCCTCGGCATCGCCGGCACCAACGGCGCGGGCAAGAGCACGCTGTTCGCGGCCATCGCCGGGCAGCAGCCGGCCGACACCGGCGCCATCCATTTCCGCGGCCACGACATCACCCGGCTGCCGCCCCACCGGCGTGCACGGCTGGGCCTGGTGCGCACCTTCCAGATCCCGCGCGAGTTCAAGACACTGACCGTGCACGAGAACCTGCTCGCCGCCGCGGCCAACCCCGATGGCGAGCGCCTGCTCAACGCCTTCCTGCGCACGCGCCACCAGCTGGCGCGCGAGCAGCAGCTCGGCGAAAAGGCCGACGGCATCCTCGCCTTCCTGAACCTGAGCCGGGTGCGCGACGTGCCGGCCGGCAGCCTTTCCGGCGGGCAGAAAAAGCTGGTGGAGCTGGGCCGGGTGCTGATGCTCGACCCGGTCTGCATCCTGCTCGACGAACCCTTCGCCGGCGTCAACCCGGTGCTGATCGACGAGATCTGCGAACGCGTGCGCGAACTCCATGGGCGCGGCATCGCCTTCATCGTCATCGAGCACCATCTGCAGGCGCTGAAATCCCTGGCCAACCGGCTCATCGTGATGGACCGCGGCCAGATCCTCGCCGAGGGCGACCCGGCCACCGTGCTCGCCGACGCGCGCGTGCAGGAAGCCTACATGGGAGGTGTGGTGTGAGCCTGCTTGAACTTCAAAAACTGCGCGGCGGCTACACCGAAGTCGACATCATCCACGGCATCGACCTCAGCGTGGGCGCAGGCGAGATCGTCACCATCGCGGGCACCAACGGCGCGGGCAAGTCCACGCTGGTCAAGGCCCTGCTCGGCCTGCTGCCCCGCGTCGACGGCGACATCCGGCTCGAAGGCCGGCCGCTCGCCAGGCTGTCCGCCGAAGACCGCTTCTACGCCGGCCTGGCCTATGTACCCCAGGTGGCCAATGTGTTCCCCTCGCTCACGGTGCGCGAAAACCTGCTCGTGGTGCGCGGCGTGAAACAGGTCAAGCGTCGCATGGAGGAAGTGCTGCGCGACTTCCCCGCGCTCGTCGAGCGGCTGTCGCAACCGGCCAGCAATCTGTCTGGCGGCGAACGTCAGCAACTGGCCTTCGCGCGGGCGCTCATGCCCTCGCCGCGCATCATGGTGCTCGACGAGCCCACGGCTGCGCTGGCGCCCACGCTCGTCGCCAAGGTCTTCGACATGGTGCAGAAGCTGCCCGCCGCCGGCGTGACGGTGTTGATGGTCGAGCAGCGCGCGCGCCAGGCCCTGGCCATCAGCCAGCGCGGCTATATCCTCGACCAGGGCACCTGCGTGCTGCACGGCGAGGCCCAGGCCTTGCTGGCCGACAGCCGCATGGCCCAGCTCTACCTCGGCACGCACTGATCCGGCGGGCCTTTGTCGATGCGCTAAACTGCCTCTCGCGCCGATTTGTTTCAAGCTTGCGGGCGCTTTAGAAATGCAGCTAAAAACGACAGCGGAACCTCACGCCCGGCCTCGTTTCTAGCGATGCCGGGTTTTTTGTTTTTGCCATGTCCTTTATCGCCACACCTCAATCCATGCACTTTGCCGAGCCGCTGGCCCTGCAGAGTGGTGCGTCCATCCGCGACTACGCGCTCAGCTACGAGACCTACGGCAATTTGAATGCCGACCGGTCCAACGCCGTGCTGGTTTGCCACGCGCTCAACGCGTCGCACCATGTGGCCGGCGTCTACGAGGGTCAGCCGAAAAGCGAAGGCTGGTGGGACAACATGATCGGCCCGGGCAAGCC
>JAQGNA010000128.1 GCA_028292075.1 Rhodoferax sp.
GGGCCAGGGCGGCCGGCACAAAGACATCCTGCGCTTCGGCTTTACGCCGCTGTACCTCGGGTTCGCGGAGGTGTGGCATGCGGTCGAACACCTGCGGCAGGTGCTCGAAACCGGTGAATGGCAAAAGGCGGAATTCAATCAGAAGCATGCTGTGACCTGAGCCATGGACATGACGGGGAACGCACGGATGGACTGCACCATCGCCACGAACACGGGCATGAACACGGGTAGGAACACGGGCACGAACTTGGTCACAAGGTTGGCCGCGCCCCCGTCTCCCCTGAGCTGGGAATCGTTCGACGCGCTGCCGCTGCCAGCGGCCGTGCCCCCGGAACATCGCATCGCCTATGGCCCCGCCCCAGAGCAGTTCGGCGAACTGCGCCTGCCCCCGGGTGCCGGCCCGCATCCGGTGATCTTGCTGATCCACGGCGGCTGCTGGCGCAACCGCTACGACCTGGTCTACATCACGCGGCTGGCGGCCTGGCTCACGGCGCGCGGCTGGGCCACCTGGACCATCGAATACCGCCGCCTGGGCGATGCTGGTGGTGGCTGGCCCGGCACCCTGACCGATGCGGGGCTGGCGTTGGACGCCTTGCGCCAAATCGCGCGGCAGCACCCGCTCGACCTCGGCCAAGTTGTCGCCGCCGGCCATTCTGCCGGTGGCCACCTGGCCCTGTGGCTGACCACGCGGGGGCGCTTGTCAACGAGCAGTGACTTGCATGTCGCGAACCCGTTGCCGGTGGCCGGCGTGCTCGGCCTCGCCGCCATCACCGACCTCGACGGCTTCCGCATCGGCCCGGCTGACACCTGCCATGCCGCGGTCGAGCCGCTGATGCAGGGCGGGCCCGACTCCGTGCCGGCGCACTATGCCGATGCATCCCCCATGAGGCGGCTGCCCCTGGGCGTGCCGGTTGCGCTGGTGCAGGGAGACGAGGACGACACGGTGTCGGCCGAATCGGTGCGGTGCTTCGCGGATGCGGCCTTGGCCGCTGGCGACATTGTGCGGCGATGGGCCCTGCCGGGCGCCGGGCATTTCGATGTGGCGGTCAGCACACCCTTCAGCCATGACGCTTTGGTCGAAGCGCTGGACTGGCTGCGCAGCCAACCCACGGGCCGAGCCAGCCTCGGGCCGACTGACCAGCGCTCTTCGGCGCGAGGTACCTGGCGGAGTTGACCGCCGCTAGTCCACAGCCGGCATTCCACACGACCCACCGAGCCAGTGCGCGTGGAGCCCTGCTTTTCGGTCAGGCCGCCAGCTGAACGACCGCGTCGCCGAAGCCTTCGAACTGCACCTCGACCTTGTCGCCCGGCCGCGCCTTCACGATGATCCAGGCGCCGGTCGTGATGAGGTCGCCTGCGCGCAGGCCGCCGGTGTATCGCGCCGCATGGGCGGTGAGGCCCGGCATGCCGGCGAGCGGGTCGCCGGTCGGATGGGTGCCCGTGGTCTCCTTCACCAGTTCACCGTTGACCAGCACCTTGCAGCGCTGCCGCGCCCAGTCTTCCACCGTGTGAGCGGCGAAGGGCGCGTAGGGCAATTCCTTGCCGATCACCAGGCCAGCGTGCAGGCCCTGGTCGGCCAGCTTCCAGGTGCCGGGGGCGCTGAGTCCGTTCGCCATGCGCGTGCCGACGATCTCGATCGAGACGCACACCGTGCCGATGCAGGCGGCCACGTCTTCGGGCCCGGTGGGCGTGCGGGCCAGGCGCAGGGCGAGTTCGGCCTCGATCACCACTTCGTCCGGGCCGATGGTCGGGAAGGCCGCCGGGCTTTGCAGCACCTCGGGCAGGGGTGCGGCCGTGATCGGGTTCTTGCCGCCCACCTTCCAGGCCTTCGCGCCTTCCGGAAACCAGCCAAGCGCTTCGCCAACTGCGGCCTGCACGGCATAGGCGTCTTCGGTCGTCGGTGCTTCGTCGAACGGCGCGGTCCACGGCCGGTTGGTGCGGCGAGCCTCGAGCAAGTGGTTGACGATGGCCTGGTTGGGCGCTGAAAGGGTCATGCGAAAACTCCGTAGGTTGGAAGATGAAGTGCGAATGGAAAAGCGGAAAGCGGAAAGCGGAAAGGCGGGGAAGGCCAGATTTTGGCCCATGCTCAGCCGGCCCGCAGGATGGCGGCCAGCGCCCCGGCCGTGAGCGTGCCGCCTTGCGGCCTGGCGTCCGCCGCCTGGCCGTGCAGGAAGGCCCCGGCACAGGCCGCTTCGAACGCCGGGCGGCCGGACGCCAGCAGCGCGCCGGTGAACCCGGCCAGCACGTCGCCGGTGCCAGCCGTGGCCAGGCCTGCGTTGCCCGTGGGGTTGACGACGGGCACGCAGCCCGACTGAGCGACGATGCTGCCCGAGCCCTTGAGCAACACCACGCAGCCAAATCGGTCGGCCAGCCGGCGGGCGGCATCGGGCCGATCGGCCTGGAGGGTGGCGGTGTCGATGCCCAGAAGGCGCGCGGCCTCGAGCGGGTGTGGCGTCAGCACGGTGAGCTGGCCCCGGCCCGCGCGTGCCGCCAGCTGTGCCTGCAGCGCCGGGTCGGCCGCCACGGCGTTCAGCGCGTCGGCGTCGATGACCAGCCGTGGCGCCTCGGCCAGCACGCGCGGCAACACGGCGGCCACGGCTTGCCCGCCGCCGCAGCCGCAGACCACGGTGGACTTGGCCAGATCGAGCGCTTGCACCGTGCGCAGCATGAGTTCCGGATGAGACGCGGCCAGCGCAGCGGCGGTGCCAGCCGCTTCGGGCCGCTCGTCGAGCAGGCCGACCAGCACCCGGCCCGCGCCACCGTGCAGCGCGGCCGAAGCGGCCAGCAGGGCGGCCCCCGTCATGCCGGGCGCCCCGCCGATCAC
>JAQGNA010000269.1 GCA_028292075.1 Rhodoferax sp.
CAGTATGCCCAGCGCCTGGAGCAGCAATACACCCAGCGCATCATGGACATGCTGGCGCCGGTGGTGGGCCGCCAGAACGTCAAGGCGCAGGTGACGGCCGAAGTTGACTTTTCGCAGACCGAGTCGACCTCGGAGCAGCACCGCCCGAACCTGGCCAACGACGCCAGCGCCGTGCGCAGCCAGCAGATCGTGGAGACGACCAACGGCTCGGGCAACGGCGGGCCCTCTGGCATTCCGGGCGCCACGTCGAACCAGCCGCCGGTCGCATCGAACGCACCCGTCAACGGCACGCCGCAGGCCCTGCAGGCGGCGGGTGGCGCGAGCGGTGCCGCCGCTGCGGCCGCCGGTGTGAAGCGCGAGTCGGTCACCAACTACGAAGTGGACAAGACGGTGCGCGTGGTGCGTGGCGGCTCCGGGGCGATCAAGCGCCTCAGCGCCGCGGTGGTGGTCAACCACCAGACCACCGTGGACGAAAAGGGCAAGTCGGTCACCAAGGCGCTGACCGAGCAGCAGCTCACGCAGATGACGGCGCTGGTGCGCGAGTCCATCGGCTTCAGCAAGGAGCGGGGCGATTCGGTCAACCTGATGAACACGCCGTTCCTGGTCGAGGCGCCGATGGTCGACGACACGCCGCTGTGGAAGCAGCCGCAGACCCTCGAGATGGCGCGCAGCCTGGCCTGGCCGGTCGGCACGGTGTTGCTGGCCCTGCTGGTGATGTTCGGCCTGATCCGCCCCGGCATCAAGGCGATGAACGCGCCGAAGATCGCCGGCAGCGAACCGGCTCTGGCCGGTGCCCTCGGCGCGGCCGGCGGGCAGCTGGACGCCATGGTCGGCGACGACGCGCAGCGCCCGGCGCTGGCTGGCCCCGGCGTCGTGGAAACACTGGCCCCGACCCCCCACCAGGTGCGGCTGGACGACGCCCGCCTGCTGGCCCGAAGCAACCCCGTTGCCGTGGCCAGCATTGTCAAGAACTGGATCAACGGGGAAGATGCGGCCTGATGCCGCGCCTGCCTTGCCCGATGCGCGCTACGCACCACCGCCCCCACCCTGAAGCAACCCAGAGAAGCCGCCATGGATGAACAAGGTTTGACCGACGCCGCCATCTTCCTGATGTCGCTGGGCGAGGAAGAGGCCGCCGAGGTGTTCAAGCACCTGTCGCCGAAAGAGGTGCAGCGCCTGGGCGAGACCATCGCCAAGACGCGCGCCGTCACCCGCGAGAAGGTCGATACGGTGCTGGTGAAGTTCACCGATGCCGCCGCCGCGCAGAGCCTGCTGGTGTCCGACACCGGCAACTACGTGAAGGCGGTGCTACGCCGGGCGCTGGGCGACGACAAGGCCTCGTTGCTGATCGACCGCATCCTGCAGGGGGGCGACGTGTCGGGCATCGAAAGCCTGAAGTGGATGGACCCGCTGTCGGTGGCCGAACTGCTGCGCAACGAGCATCCGCAGATCGTCGCCGCGATCCTGGTGCACCTCGACTTCGAGCAGGCCGCCGGCGTGCTGAAGCAACTGACCGAGCGCCAGCGCAACGAAGTGCTGCTGCGCGTGGCCACCCTCGAAGGCATCCAGCCGACGGCCCTGAAGGACCTGAACGAGGTGCTGTTCAAGGTGCTGGCCGGTGGTGACAAGATCCGGAAGACCTCGCTTGGCGGCATCAAGACGGCGGCCGAAATCATCAACCTCTTGGGCGCCAACATCGAGGGCACGGTGATCGAATCGATCAAGGGCTTCGATCCCGATCTGGCGCAGAAGATCATGGACAAGATGTTCGTGTTCGACGACGTCAACAAACTGGACGACAAGTCGATCCAGATGGTGCTGAAGGAAGTGGCCTCCGACACGCTGATCGTGGCCCTGAAGGGCGCCGCGCCCGAGCTCAAGGAAAAGATCCTCAACAACATGTCGACCCGTGCCGCCGAAACGCTGCGCGAAGACCTGGAGTCGCGCGGTCCGATGCGCCTGTCCGAAGTGGAAGCGCAGCAGAAGGAAGTGTTGAAGGTCGTTCGCCGGCTCGCCGACGAAGGCCAGATCGTGATCGGAGGCGGCGGCGATGACAGCTTCGTCTAACGGCCGGAATTTCGCCAAGTTCATTCCGAGCGAAGAGGTCGGCACGGTTGCGCAATGGCAGTTCGGCACGGTGGGCAATCCCCGGCTGGCGGCGCCTTCCGCCGAACTGGCGCCCGAGCTGGAGCCGGAGGAACCGATTCAGGTGCAGCTCGAGCGCGCCTGGGACGAGGGCTATACGGCCGGCATGGCGCAGGGCTCGGCCCAGGCCACCGAGGAAGGGAACCGCCGCCTCGACGAGTTCGTGCAGAACCAGGGCGTGGAAGCGGCCCGCCATCTGGCGTCGGTCGCCATCGGGCTCGAAGCGCGTTTGAAGCAGGCCGAGCAGGACATCGCGCAGCAGGTGCTGGCCCTGGCCTGCAACCTGGCCCGCCAGGTGGTGCGCCGAGAACTCGCCATCGACCCGCAGGCCTTGCTGCCGGTGGTGCGCGAGGCGCTCGGCATGCTGGTGATGGACGGCAAGCCGGCGGTGGTCAAGCTCAACGCGGAAGATCTTGCCCTGCTGAAGGCGCCGCTGCGCGAGGCGCATCCGGCACCGGGCCTGCATTGGGTGGCCGATGCCGGCGTGGCCCGCGGCGACTGCCTGGTGGAGTCGAGCGGCACCGTGATCGACGGCAGCCTGGCCCGCCGCTGGGAGCGCGCGGTGGCCCATCTCGGGCTGGTGTCGAGCTGGGCGTCCGATGACTCCGCCGCCGCAATGGCAGAAGCCCTTGCAACCGCTGCGGCCACGGCGGCCTCGGCCGTCACACCCTCCGGCCCCGGCGATGCCAGCGAGGAAACATTTTCATGAACGTGTCGCCCTCACTCGGCGCCAGCCGGCCTTCGGGCGGCGTGGACCTGGCCTCCGCCGCTTCGGTCGACACTGAATGGACCCGCTTCATGGAAGAAGCGCTGCAGCGCACCCAGGGCGGCACGCCGCTCGAAGCGCGCGGTACCCTAACGCGGCTGGCCGGCCTGGTCCTCGAGGCCGCCGGCATCCGCGTGCCCGTGGGCTCGCAATGCAAGGTGGCGATGGCCGGCCAGGCGCCCGTGCTGGTCGAAGTGGTGGGGTTTTCGAACGACCGCGCCTACCTGATGCCGGCCGGCGACGTGCACGGCCTGGTGAG
>JAQGNA010000328.1 GCA_028292075.1 Rhodoferax sp.
TGGCGCGCGACCCGCTCGCGGCGCGCACGGCCATGCGGGCCCACCTCGAGCGCGTGATCAGCGAATTCGCACAGGCCTGGCGCGGAGCATTCGATCCCCCTACCGACAGGAGACAACATGCCATCGCAGTGCAATCAACGCACTCAACGCAATCCATCCACCCTGGTTCGCCGACTTCTCGCGGCCGCCGTCATGGCGTCGTCCAGTTCGGCCCTGCTGGCCCAGGCACCGCCTCCGCCAGGCGCCAGCCCCCGCATCGACGCCATCCGCAAAGCCGGCGAGTTGCGCGTGGGCGTGCTGCAAAACGCGCCCTGGCTCAACGAGAACACCACCGGCAACGGCGCGTCTTGGGACGGCCCGGCCTGGCTGCTGGCCACCGAATACGCCCGCCTGCTGAACGTGAAGCTGCGGCCCGTGCCGGTGTCGCACGAGACCAAGGTGCCGGTGCTCGCCGCCAACCAGGTCGACATGACGATCAGCCCTCTCGGCGAGACGCCGGAGCGGCTGAAGGTGGTCGACTTCGTCATCTATTCGGTCACCAGCGTCTGCATGTTCGGCCGCGCCGGCAACGAAAAGCTGGCCAAGGTGAATTCGGTGGACGACCTCAACAGCCCCGACATCACCATCGCCTACTTCACCGGCGGCGCCGAGGAAAACTGGGTGAAGGAGCGCTTCCCCAAGGCCAAGCTGCGCGCCGTCGCCAGCTCGGGTGCCACCGCGCCGGTCGAAGAAATCATGGCGAAGCGCGCCGATGCCGCGCCGATCAACCGCGTGCCGTGGGTCGGCCTCAATCAGAAGGTCAAGGGCCTGGTGGTCTATCCCAAGGACAACAACTGCCAGGACAGCAAGGAAAAAGCCTCGCCGGTCGGGCTGGCCGTCGACAAGGGCCAGCAGGTGTATCTCGACTGGCTCCGGCAGGTCGAAAAGACGCAGCAGGCGGCCCTCACCGCCGACGAGAAACGCATCGTCGAAAACATGAAGTGACGTGATCCGCGGCCCCCGGGACCGCAGCCTTCCCCGGAACCTCAATCCAACTGGAGACAAACATGACCAAGACCTTCTTCCGCCTCGCGGCAACGAAAATCGCCACCGCCGCCGTTCTGGCCGGCGCATCGCTGGCCGCTTTGGCGCAGACCCCGCCGCCACCCGGCGCCAGCCCCCGCATCGACGCCATCCGCAAGGCCGGCGTGCTGCGCGTGGGCGTGGTCAACAACCCGCCTTGGCTGGCCCAGAACACCACCGGCGAAGGCGACCCGTGGTCCGGCCCCTCGTGGTTGCTCGGCAAGGAATTCGCAAAACTGCTGGGCGTGAAGATCGAGCCGGTGCCGGTGAGCCACGAGACCAAGGTGCCGTCGCTCATCGCCAACCAGATGGACATCATGATCGGCCCGCTGAACCAGAACGCGGAGCGCTCGAAGATCATCGACTTCGTCACCTTCTCCAGCACCGGCGTTTGCATGTTCGGACGCGCCGACAACCCGAAGTTCACCAACGCCAAGACGCTCGACGACTTCAACAAGCCCGAGGTCACCATGGCCTATTTCTCCGGCGCCGGTGAAGAGCCCATGGTGCGCGAGCGCTTCCCCAATGCCAAGTTGCGCGGTGTCGCCAACTCGGGCTCGGTCGCGCCCATCGAGGAAGTGCTGGCCGGCCGCTCCGACGTGGCGCCGCTGAACCGCATGCTCTGGCCCAACATCAGCAAGAAGGTCAAGGGGCTGGCGGTGTTCCCCCAGGAGAACAACTGCCAGGACAGCAAGATCTTCGAGATCAAGACCGGCATGGGCGTGAACAAGAACGAGCAGGTCTATCTCGACTGGCTGCGTGAAGTCGAAAAGCGCATGCGACCTGCGCTTGCGGCCGAAGAAGTCCGCATGACGCAGAACCTGAAATAAGCCGCCTGGCCGCGCTGACGACTCAAGGAACACCGACCCCATGGACGTCGACCTTTCCCCGCTGACCGAGAACTGGCGCTTTTTCGCCAGTGGCTTCGGCGTCACGGTGGCGCTGAGCGTGATCAGCGCCATCACCAGCATCCTGGCGGGGCTGGTGATTGCCCTGCTGCGCCTGTACGGGCCGCGCTGGCTCCGGCCGCTGCTGGTGTTCTATGTCGACACCATGCGGTCGATTCCGGTGCTGGTGGTGCTGGTGTGGATCTACTTCGCCTTTCCGATTTTGGCGGGCATCACCTTCCCGCCATTCTGGGCCGCCCTGGTGGGGCTCACGCTGCACATCGCGGCCTATGCGTCGGAGATCATCCGCGCCGGCATTGAGTCGATCCGTCCGGGGCAGACCCGGGCCGGGCTCGCGCTCGGCATGTCGCGGGCGCAGATCCTGCGCAAGATCGTGCTGCCGCAGGCCACCATCCGCATGCTGCCGGCCTTCGGTTCGGTGCTGACCATGGCGATCAAGGACACGGCCATCGCCACGGTGATCGCGGTCCCCGAGCTGATGCACCGCGCCGAAACGGTGGCGGGCCAGAGCTACCGGCCGGTGGAAGTCTTCACCGCCGTCATGCTGCTTTATTTCCTGCTGCTGTTTCCGGTCACGCGTGTCGTCGACCGGCTCTATCAGCGGCTCGCACACCTGGGCCGGTCATGAGCACCGCCCGGCTCCCCGAAGGTGCTTGCACCGCAGTGCAATGCACGGAGGTTTCCTCATGAATCTCGACTGGAACGTGGTCTGGACCAACCGGCAGGCGCTGGCGGAAGGCGTCGGCCTCACCATCGGCCTCACCGTCGCCACCATGGCGCTGGCCGTGCCGGGCGGCATCCTGCTGGCGCTGATGCGGCTGTCGTCCAACAGGCTGCTGAGCAACCTCTCGCTGTGGTTCGTTGAGTTCTTCCGCAACCTGCCGTTGATCCTGGTGATCTACTGGGCGTTCTACGTGATGCCCATTGCCTTCGACGTGCAGTTCTCGGCCCTCACCACGGCGCTGGTGGCCCTGGTGCTGAATGTGTCGGCCTACAACGCCGAGACGTTCCGCGCCGGCATCAACTCCATCCGCAAGGGCCAGATGGAGGCCGCGCTGGCCATGGGCATGTCGCGCCGCCAGGCCATGTTCAAGGTGGTGATCCCGCAGGCCGCTCGCCGCATCCTGCCGGTCATCGCCAGCACCTGGATCTCGCTGTTCAAGGACACCTCGCTGGTGTCGGTGATCGCGGTCAGCGAGCTCGCCTACACCGCGATGCAGATCCGCGCCCAGACCTTCCGTGTGCTGGAAATGCTGACGGCCATGGCCGCGCTCTACTGGCTCATGGGCTATCCCCAGGCCAAGCTGGTCGACTGGATCCACAAGAAATACGGAGTCAAGGAATGAACGCTTCCCTTCCCATCGCCACGGCGCCGCGCAAAGGCGCCGACCAGCCGCCCGTGCTGGTCTACGAAAACGTCCGCAAGCTGTACGGCGACTTCGTCGCGCTCAATGGCGTCTCGCTGCAGGTCAACAAGGGCGAGGTCATGTGCCTGATCGGGCCCTCCGGCTCGGGCAAGTCGACGCTGCTGCGGTGTACCAACGCGCTCGAAACGCTGAACGGCGGGCGCGTGCTGCTGGACGGCGTGGCGCTGCCGGCGCAGGAGTCCGAAGTGCGCAAGGTGCGCCAGCGCATGGGCATGGTGTTCCAGAGCTTCGAGCTGTTTCCGCACAAGTCGGCGCTCGACAACGTGGCCATGGGGCCGATCACCGTGCTGGGCATGAGCGAGGCCGACGCCCGTGCCCGCGCCCTGGCCCTGCTCGACAAGGTGGGGCTGGCCAGCAAGGCCAACAACTTCCCGGCGAACCTGTCGGGCGGGCAGCAGCAGCGCGTGGCCATTGCCCGGGCGCTGGCCATGGAACCCGAGGTCATGCTGTTCGACGAACCCACCTCGGCGCTGGACCCGGAGACCGTGGGCGAAGTGCTCAATGTGATGAAGAAGCTGGCGCTCGAAGGCATGACGATGATCGTGGTGACGCACGAGATGAGCTTCGCCCAGCGCGTGGCCAACTGGGTGGTGGTGTTCGAGAACGGCGCCATCCTGGAGGAAGGCCCGCCGGCGCAGATCTTCGACAACCCGACCAAGGCCCGGACGCGCGACTTCCTGGGCCACCTGGGCTGGAACGGCTGAAGATGTGGAACACCCCCAAGTCGCTCACTGCGTGTAGCTCCCACCCCCTTGCAGGGGGCGACACCAGCGGCCCGGCAAAGCCGGTTCCGCGGTGCCCCTGGAAAAGTCCGACGCTTCATTCAATTCAGAACGCACCATGAAAATCACCAACGCACGCGTCATCG
>JAQGNA010000343.1 GCA_028292075.1 Rhodoferax sp.
CGCGCGGATGCCCGGGTCATCGTTGAATTCGAACCGCAGTCGCGGATCGAGGGGGAGATCCAGCAGATGCCGGCCGATTTTTCAGTGACCGAATTTGCCAACGTGCTGCAGGGTCGGGCCGCCGGCCGCAGCAGCGCCTCGGAAGTCACCATCTTCGACTCCGTCGGTTTCGCACTGGAAGACTTTTCTGCGCTGCGCACGCTCTACCGCTTGCTGCAGCAGAATCCGCGCCTCGCGGTGCCGATCGACCTCATTCCCCAGATGGCCGATCCGAAGGACCTGTTCGGCGTTTTGCACACTCCCGCTACGATGCCATCCGGCGCTTCCGCGCTGTCTTCCGCCCTGACCTTCCCACTGGAGCCCGCTGCCGCATGAACAACCTGCCAGGCCACACCACCGCCGTCCTCATTGGCGCACCGACCGACGTCGGCGCGGGCCACCGTGGTGCCTCCATGGGGCCGGAAGCCCTGCGGGTGGCCGGACTGCAAACCGCACTCGAAGGCCACGGCCTGACCGTGATCGACAACGGCAACCTGAACGGCCCCAACAACCCGTGGCAGCCACCGCTCGACGGCTACCGCCACCTCGGCGAAGTCGTGGCCTGGAACCAGGCCGTGTTCGATGCGGTCTACGGCGTGCTGGCCCAGGGCCGCATGCCGATCCTGTTAGGCGGCGACCATTGCCTGGGCCTGGGCAGCGTGAGCGCGGTGGCGAAACACTGCCGCGAGACCGGCAAGACGCTGCGCCTGCTCTGGCTCGACGCGCATGCCGACTTCAACACCAGCGACCTCACCCCCAGCGGCAACGTGCACGGCATGCCGGTGGCCTGCCTCTGCGGCCTCGGTCCGGCCGAACTCACCGGCCTGGGCGGCCACACGCCGGCGCTGCTGCCGTCGCAAATTCGCCAGATCGGCATTCGCAGCGTGGACGAGGGTGAAAAGCGGCTGGTGCACGAGCAGGGCCTGGAAGTGTTCGACATGCGGTTCATCGATGAACACGGCATGCGCCACACCATGATGCAGGCGCTGGCCGGCATGGACGAGAACACGCACCTGCATGTGAGTTTCGACGTGGACTTTCTCGACCCGGAGATCGCCCCCGGCGTCGGCACCGTCATCCCGGGCGGCCCCACTTACCGCGAGGCTCAGCTTTGCATGGAAATGATCGCCGACAGCGGCCGCATGGGCTCGCTCGACATCGTCGAACTCAACCCCGCCCTCGACGTCCGCAACAAGACCGCCGTGCTCGCTGTGGATTTGGTCGAATCGCTGTTCGGCAAAAGCACCCTGATGCGAGACCGCAACGGCCGGTAATCTTCCCCCATCCAGAGACACCGTGGAACCGGCCCTTCGACAAGCTCAGGAGTGCCTTTGCCGGGCCACCGGTGTCGCCCCCTGCCAGGGGTGGGCGCGACACGAAGTGCGCCAACCTGGGGGTGTTCCTATGACACCGCCTTGATGGCCGCAAGGCGCCGCATGACCTGCTGCACGATGGCCGACTGCATGTTTCGGTACAGCAGCTGCTCTTCGCCTTCCTTCGCCAACGCCTGCGATTCGATGTAGCTCATGTCACGCTGCTGCAGCAGTTCGACTTCGGGAATCAGCTCGTCGCCCTTGGCATTGCGCACCTTGAACTTGAAGCGCAGGCGCAACTGAATCTCGCGCGCCTGGCCCGATGAATTCAGGCCGACGACGGTCTTTTCGCGCTGGTCGCCGGTCACGTCGAGCACGACCTGGGCGGAGTTGAGCAAGGCCGTGTCGGTGATGACCTGCACGTTGCCGCCGCCTTCAAGGTTGCGCTTGAGCTCGTTGCCCAGCGTGGACGCCTCGGGCACCCGCACGAAGATGGTGCTGAACGCATAACTGGGTGCTTCACGCAGCTTGAAGCCGCAAGCACTCACCGCCAGCGCGGCGCCCATGGGCAACAGGAAGGCACGGCGCGACACAGCGGCGGCAGAGGGGCTTGTTTCGGTTTTGCGCAACATGATCAGAGCACCACGTTCACGAGGCGACCCGGCACCACAATGATCTTCTTCGGCAAAGCGCCGGCCGCCATCTTCAAGGTGGCTTCATGGGCCAGGGCGGCCGCCTCGATGTACTGCTTGCTGGCGCCGGCCGGCACCAGGATCGCACCGCGGAGTTTTCCGTTCACCTGCAGCATCAGCTCGACCTCGTCCTTCTCGAGTGCGTCGGCATCGACCTGCGGCCAGGGCGCGTCGAGCAGTTCACCGAAGCGGTCCGCATAGCCCAGCTCGCGCCACAGCCCGTGCGCGATGTGGGGAGTGGCCGGGTAGATGCAACGCAGCAAGATGCCGAAGCCTTCGACCAGCGCGACCTGGCCTCCTGGCGTGTGCGCGGCCTTGAAGTCTTCGAGCGCGTTCAACAGCTTCATCGCGCCCGAGACCACGGTGTTGTACTGCATGCGCTGGTAGTCATAGTCGACCTGCTTCAGCACCGTGTGGACCTCGAGCCGCAGGGCCTTGCTTTCCTTGCTGAAACTCACGTCCTTCAAGCGCGAAGCACCCGCCACGCTTTGCAGCGCGGGCGCGAAATCAGAGGCGATCAGTTTCGCGCCGAAGGCCCACACGCGCTTGAGAAAGCGGTAGGAGCCTTCGACGGAGGCGTCGTTCCATTCGAGCGTGGCCTCGGGAGGCGCGGTGAACATGGTGTAGAGCCGCGCGGTGTCGGCGCCGTACTTCTCGATCAGATACTGCGGGTCGACACCGTTGTTCTTGCTCTTGCTCATGGTGCCCACGCCTTCGTAGTTCACCATGCTGCCGTCGATCTTGCGCTTGGCGCCCACGACCTTGCCAGCCTCGTCCTGCACATCCTCCACCTCGGCCGGCCAGAAATATTCGATGCCGCCGTTGTGGTTCTTGCGCGAGTAGATGTGGTTCAGCACCATGCCCTGGGTCAGCAGCTTGGTAAAGGGTTCGTCGACCTTCACCAGGTCGAGATCGCGCATGACCTTGGTCCAGAAGCGCGCATACAGCAGGTGCAGGATGGCGTGCTCGATGCCGCCGATGTACTGGTCCATCGGCATCCAGTAGTCGGCGCCTTTCGCGACCATCGCCTGCTCGTTCTTCGGGTCGCAGTAGCGCATGAAGTACCAGCTGGAATCGACGAAGGTGTCCATCGTGTCGGTCTCGCGCCGCGCCGGCTTGCCGCAGAC
>JAQGNA010000353.1 GCA_028292075.1 Rhodoferax sp.
GCCCTTCGATGCGGTGGTGCTGGCCTGTCCACCCTGGGAAGCCGCCAAGCTGGTGCGCAATGCCAACCTCGCGGGCACGGCGCCCTGGCTCGAGAAAGCGGAAGCACTGCGCTTCGAGGCCATCACCACCGTCTACGCCACCAGCGCCACCGGCCTGGCGCAGCCCATGCTGGCGTTGCGCGCCAGCCCCGTGGCACCGGCGCAGTTCGTGTTCGACCGGCGACGCATCGGGCACCCCGAAGGCGTGCCTCGCGCGCTGGCCAAAAGCGAGCGAGCCCCGGCCATGCTCGCCTTCGTCGTCAGCGTCAGCCAGGGCGACCGCGAAACCCTGGAGCGGCAGGTGCTGGCCCAAGGCCGAGCCCAGCTGGGCCTGCGCGATCTCCGTCCTTGCCAGACGGTGGTCGAAAAACGCGCCACATTCGCCTGCACGCCGGGGCTGCAGCGCCCCGGCATGATGGTCGGGCCTGGCCTGGTGGCCTGCGGCGAATATGTCGACGGGCCCTATCCCGGCACGCTGGAAGGCGCGGTGCGCAGCGGCTTGTCGGCCGCTCGCGCGCTGGCATCGACCACCCACCCTTCCAACCCGACCAACCCGACGCCATGACCCCCGCCCATCTGGAAGACGCCACGCTCATCGACGCAGAGGCCGACCTGGAGCCCGCCGCCGACCCCGGGCCGGCGCGCACCCGCGCGCAGCAGCTGTTGCTGGCCGCCAGCCTCATCCTGATCGCTTTCAACCTGCGACCCGTGCTGGCCAGCGTGCCGGTGTTGCTGCCGGAAATCGTCGCTTCCACCGGCCTTGGTTCGGTGGGCGCCAGCTACCTGACGTCGATCCCCATCCTCTGCCTGGGCCTGTTTGCGCCGCTCGCGCCCTGGCTGGCGATGCGCTTCGGCACCGAGAAGACCTTGCTCGGGGTGCTGCTGGTGCTGACCGTCGGCACAGCTGCTCGGGGCACCGGCAGTTTGCCCATGCTGTTCGTCGCCTCGGCGTTGGCCGGCGGCGCCATCGCCGTGGGCAATGTGCTGCTGCCGGGTCTTGTGAAGCGCGATTTCGCCGCCCATGCCGGTCCCATGACCGGGCTCTACACCATGGCCGTGTGCGCCGGTGCCGCTGGGGCAGCCGGTTTGTCGTTGCCGCTGGCGCAGTGGCTCGGCCATCGCTGGACCTGGGCCCTGGCGGCCTGGGCCCTGCCGGTTGCGCTGGTCGCGATGATCTGGGCGCCGCAGGCAATGCGACGGCAGTCCGGCGCGGCCCGCCACGCGGCGCACCGGGTGCGTGGCCTGTGGCGTGATCCGCTGGCCTGGCAGGTCACGATGTACATGGGACTGCAGTCGGGGCTGGCCTATGCCATGTTCGGCTGGCTGGCACCCATCCTGCGCGAGCGCGGCGTCGACGGCGTGACCGCGGGTTGGGTCATTTCGGCGTCGGTGATGGCGCAGGTGGTGTCCTGCCTGCTGCTGCCTTCCTTCGCCATCCGCCTGCGCAACCAAAGCCTGCTCAACGTCGCCCTGGCGCTGCTGGCGGGCACCTGCCTCCTGGCCATGCTGTATGCGCCGCTGTCGCTGGTATGGGGTTATGCGGCATTGCTCGGACTGGCGCAGGGCGGGTTGTTCTCGGTGTGCATGACGCTGATCGTGCTGCGGTCGCCGGACAGCCAGGTCGCGGCCCATCTGTCGAGCATGGCGCAGACCGTGGGCTACCTGATCGCCTCGGCGGGGCCGTTGCTGGTCGGCCTGCTACACGGTCACACCGGCAGCTTCGCGAGCGCCGGGTACGTCTACGGCGGGCTGGCGCTGGGCGCCGCCTGGTTCGGCTGGGGCGCAGGCCGGGCGGCCCTGGTACAGACCTCCCGCGACGCGGCACCGATGCGCCCCCACGCAAGCAAGCTTCGCTGACCTGCGCTTCCGAGCCGCCATGACGCCGGGCCTTCGTCGAAGTCGGGCGCGCTCGGCGCCAACCGAAAAGCGCGCCGAGAACCTGACGCCGGCTCAGTGCCCGAGCATCGCGCAGAGTTCGGCCAGGCTGGCCACCTCCGCATGGGGCTGCTGCTCCTGCATCCAGAGCTGGTCGCTGCGGTTGACCCAGACGGCCTGCATGTCGGCATTCAGGGCGCCCAGCACGTCGAGCAGGGCGTCGTCGCCCACGTGCAGCACCTGTTCGGGCTGCACCTCGGCGGCCCCGGCGGCGGCGACGAAAATTCGCGCATCGGGCTTCGCCACGCCGAAAGAGCGCGCGCTGATGGCGGCACTGAAGTAACGGCCAAGGCCGACCCTTTCCACGTCGGCATTGCCATTCGTCAGCGCCACCAGCGGGTAATGCGCCGCCAGCACTTCGAGCGCAGGCAGCACGTCGTCGAAAAGGTCGACCCGCTGGCGCTCGGCGAAGAACACGTCGAAGGCCTCATCGGCCAGCAGGCTGTCTTCGCCGGCGCGGTGCAGCGCCACGCGGATCGATTCCCTGCGCAGCGCGCTGAGGTCGCTGTGCAGGTCCGGGCGCACGCTGTGGATCTGGTTGCGGATGTCGCGCAGCGCCTCGGGGCTGCTGAAAAGCGCCGCGGTGGTCGGCGCCTTTTCCTTCAGCCATTCGAGCAGCACGCGTTCTGCACGGGCGATGGTGGGCCAGATCGGCCAGAGCGTATCGTCCAGATCGAGGGATATGGCGCGGATTTTGGTGAGGTCCAGCATAGGTGGCCGAGAATACGGCATGCGCCTATTTTCCCTGTTGGACTCGCCCTTTCGCCCCGAACCGCCCTTCACCCACGGCCAGCCGCCGGCCACGCCAAACCGTTCAGACACGGCGGTGCTGTTCTGCAACCTGGGCACGCCGGACGACCCCACGCCCGCCGCCGTTCGACGCTACCTGCGCGAGTTTTTGAGCGACCACCGGGTCATCGAGATTCCCAAGGTGATCTGGAACCTGGTGCTTCACGGCATCATCCTTCGCACCAGGCCCAAGCAATCGGCAGCCAAGTACGCCAGCATCTGGACCAAGGAAGGCTCGCCGCTGCGCCTGTGGACGCAAAAGCAGGCGCTGCTGCTACAAGGCTGGCTGGGCGAGCGCGGGCACCGCGTCACGGTGCGCTACGCCATGCGCTACGGCAACCCGTCCATCGCCGTGCAGCTCGACCAGCTCAAGGCCGAAGGCGTCAACCGCGTGCTCGTCGTGCCGGCGTATCCGCAATATTCGGCGACGAGCACGGCCAGCGTGTTCGACGCGGTCTACACCTGGGCCTCGCGCACGCGCCACATTCCCGAGCTGCGATTCGTCAACCGCTACCACGATGACCCGGGCTACATCGACGCGCTGGCCGGCAACGTCCGCCAGCACTGGAAACACCATGGGCGGCCCGACAAGCTGGTGATGAGCTTCCACGGTGTGCCCGAACGCACGCTGCACCTGGGCGATCCCTACCACTGCGAATGCCACAAGACCGCGCGGCTGCTGGCCGAGGCCCTCGGGCTGCAGCGCAGCGATTACCAGGTGACGTTCCAGTCGCGGCTGGGCCGGGCAAAGTGGCTCGAGCCCTACACCGAACCCAGCCTGATCGCGCTGGGCAGGGCCGGCGTGCAGCGCGTCGACGTGTTCTGCCCCGGGTTCACCAGCGACTGCCTGGAGACACTGGAGGAAATCGCCATGGAAGGCCGCGCCGCCTTTCTCACCGCGGGCGGCAAGGAGTTTCACCACATCCCCTGCGTGAACGACCAGCCGGCGTTCATCTCCGCCCTGGGCGAAATCGCGCTGGCCCACCTCGGTGGCTGGCCCACCCAGCGGCCGCTGGACCCGGTGGCGATGGCCGCGTCCAAGGCCCATGCCATGGCCCTGGGTGCCAAGGCATGAGAGCGACGGCGGAGCAGCGCCGATGAGCCATTCTTTCGACGTGGTGGTGATCGGCGGCGGCGCGGCGGGGCTCTTCTGCGCCGGCGTGGCCGGTCAGCTTGGTTTGAAGGTGCTGGTGCTGGACCACAGCGAAAAGGTGGCCGAAAAAGTGCGCATTTCGGGCGGGGGTCGGGCCAACTTCACCAACCGAGAGGTGACCCCGGCCAACTGTCTCGGCGACAACCCGAACTTCTGTCGCAGTGCCCTGAGCCGCTACACGCCCAAGGACTTCGTCGCGCTGATGCAGCGCCACGGCATCGCCTTTCACGAAAAGCACAAGGGGCAGTTGTTCTGCGACCATTCCGCCGAAGACCTGATCCGCATGCTGCTGGCCGAATGCGCCGCCGGCGGGGTGACACACTGGCAGCCCTGCAAGGTCGGCGGCATCGCCTTTTCGGCTCGGGGCGAGGCAGACGCCGGCACCGGTGGCTACGAAATCGAGAGCGATCGCGGCCTGGTCCGCGCTGCGCGGGTGGTGGTGGCCACCGGCGGCCTGTCCATTCCCAAGATCGGTGCCACCGACTTCGGCTACCGCATCGCCCGCCAGTTCGGCCTGCGTACCGTGCCGACAAGGCCGGCGCTGGTGCCGCTCACCTTCGACGGTGCGCACTGGGCGCCTTATGCGCAGTTGTCCGGCCTTGCGTTGCCTGTGCGGATCGAAACCGGCACGAAAAAGGCCAAGACCGGCTTCACCGAAGACCTGCTGTTCACCCATCGGGGACTGAGCGGACCGGCGGTTCTGCAGATTTCCAGTTTCTGGCAGGAAGGCACGCCGATCCGCCTGAACCTCGCGCCCGACATCGACCTGCCACCTGCGCTGGCACGCGCCAAGGCGATTTCGAAAAAGTTGATCGCCAACGAACTCGCGCAGCTGGTGCCGTCGCGCCTGGCCGACACCTGGGTTCAGCAGGATGCCGGCTGGCAGCGCCCGGTGGCCGAGGCCTCCGACAAGGCGCTCAACCTGCTTGCCGAACGCCTGGCGCGGTGGGAGATCACGCCCATGGGCACGGAGGGCTACCGCAAGGCAGAGGTCACGGCCGGCGGGGTCGACACGCGCGACCTGTCGTCGCAGACGATGGAGTCCAAGCAGCCGGGGCTGTACTTCATCGGGGAGGTGGTCGATGTGACGGGCTGGCTGGGGGGCTACAACTTCCAATGGGCCTGGGCCAGCGCCTTTGCCTGTGCGCAGGCCATGGCAGTGGCGCCCTGACGCGCAGAAAGCCGTTTCATCCGGTTTGGTTTTCCCGCCGTTCATAAAAAGCTATAATCCTAGGCTTTGCTGGCAATCCCCCAACGGCCTGATCACCTTCAGTTGGGGAAACCGCAGGTATGGCTCCTGGGCACCGATCTTCCCGCGAACCCGCTTCCTGCACAATTTCGGAATACAAGACGTAATGACCACCATCCGTGTAAAAGAGAACGAGCCCTTTGATGTCGCCCTGCGCCGCTTCAAGCGCACCATCGAAAAGCTGGGCCTGCTGACCGACCTCCGCGCCCGCGAGTTCTACGAGAAGCCAACCGCCGAGCGCAAGCGCAAGAAGGCCGCCGCCGTCAAGCGCCACTACAAGCGCGTTCGCTCGATGCAACTGCCCAAGAAGCTGTACTGAAGCGGTTGGTGCCGTCGCTTTGGCCAGGTCTTGGCCACAGCGGTTCGCGCCGGTTGCGTTCGGGCCCTCGGGTCCGGAAAGCCCGCCCAGGGACGCCAGGGCGGGCTTTTTCAATTCATGGGCATCGGCTGGACCCTGTAGACGCAGGTTCCTGCCCGGCCATCACCACTCAAACACCACTTAACCTCGACCAAGGATGACGCCATGTCCCTCAAAGAACAGATCACCGAAGACATGAAAACCGCCATGCGTGCCAAGGACAGCGAACGCCTGGGCACGGTCCGGCTGCTGTTGGCGGCCTTGAAACAGAAGGAAGTGGACGAGCGCGTGGTGCTCGACGATGCCGCCGTGGTGGCCATCGTCGACAAGCTCATCAAGCAGCGCAAGGACTCTCTGCAAGCCTTCACGCAGGCGGGCCGCACCGACCTGGCCGACAAGGAAGCTGCGGAACTGAAGGTCCTCGAGGCCTACCTGCCTCAGCGGCTCGACGCCGAAGCCATCGCGGTCGAGGTCAAGGCCATCGTTGCGACCATCGCCGCCGAACTGGGCCGTCCGGTGGCGCAGGGCGACATGGGCAAGGTGATGGGCGCGGTGAAGGCACAGCTCGCCGGCAAGGCCGAAATGGGCCAGGTGTCGGCCGCCGTCAAGGCCGCACTCGCCGGCTGACCGGCTGAACCGCTGACCGGGCAACACCCGGTTGCAAAAAACCAACCGCGCCGAGCGTTTGTTTGCGCGGCGCGGCAAACCTTTTGGCTGGTTCGCACGTTGAAGCAACATGTGCCCCACTGCGCACGTTTTTCCGTGCGGCCAACGATGAATGCTTCCCTCTTCCCGTCCTGCCTTCGGCGTTGCCTGTGGGCCGGCTGCCTTGCCCTCCTGGCACTGGGCGCTTCGGCGCAAGAGGCCGATCCGCCCGGCCGTGTGGGCCGGCTCAACCTCGTTCAGGGCAATGTCAGCCAATGGCCTGCCAACGACAACGGCTGGAGCCAGGCCGAGATCAACCGCCCGCTCACCACCGGCGACCGGCTCCGCGCCGACCCCGGAGCGCGGGTCGAACTGCACAGCGGCTCGACCGCCATCCGGCTCGATGGTGCCAGCGCACTCGACATCGGACAGCTCGACGACAACACCACCCGCCTGACGCTGAGTGAAGGCGCGCTCAACCTGCGCGTGCGCAACCTGTATCCGGGAGAACAGATCGAGATCGATACGCCGAACCTGGCGCTCACGGTGCAGCAGCCCGGCAGCTACAGCATCGACGTCGATCCGCGCGGCAGCACCCGCGTCGCAACGCGCTACGGCCAGGCCACTGCCTACGGCGAAAACGCGGAATCAATTCCAGTGCCGGCCAACGGTCAACTGCTGGTGTTCACCGGTCGCAATCTCGCACAGGCGGCACCGCCGACGGCGTTGCAAAACGACGCCTTCGCGCTTTGGGCCGACGCCCGCGACCGTACCGAAGACCAGTCGATCAGCGCCCGCTTCGTCTCGCGCGAGGTGCCCGGCTACCAGCAGCTCGATGCGTTCGGCGACTGGCAGAACGACACCACCTACGGCCCGGTCTGGCTACCTCGCATCGCGGTGGCCGAATGGGCGCCCTACCGCTACGGCCAATGGCGCTGGATCGCCCCTTGGGGCTGGACCTGGGTGGACGACGCGCCATGGGGCTTCGCACCCTTCCACTATGGGCGCTGGGCGCAGATCGGCACGCGCTGGGCCTGGGTGCCTGGCCCCAAAGCCCCCCGCCCAACCTATGCGCCGGCCCTCGTGGGCTTCCTGGGTGCGGCTCCCGGCCGCGCCGACTGGAACGTCCAGGCCGGCCCTGACCGGCGCCCCGGCCCGGGCATCGGCTGGTTTCCCCTGGCGCCCGGCGAAGCATGGCGCCCTGGCTACCACGCCAGCCCGAACTACCTGGGCGGCATCAACCGGGACGGCGCGCGCACTGAAAGAGGCGGCCGCGGCGACCGCAACCATCACGGCGATCCGGGTGATCGAGGTGATCGCGGCTACTTCTTCCAGGGCCGCCCCAATGCCGTGACGGCCGTTCCGCAGGACGACTTCGGCCGCGGCCACACCTGGCGGCCAGACCGGCCGGGGCTGCGACCGGGCGATCTGGCCGGTGCGCAGGTACTGCCAGCCCCGCCGATGCCAGCGGTGCGGCCAGGCTTCCGACCGGGCGATGGCGACCGCCGGCCCGACCGCAACCCGGGCAACCATCGCCCGGAATGGAACACGCCAGCGCGCGACCAGGCAGAACAGGCACAACGGGCCCAGGCTCAGGCAGACGAGGCGCGCCAACGCCAGCAGGAAGCCCTGCAGCGCCCGAGCCTGGAACGCCAGGCGCAGCAGGACCGGCTGCAACGCGAGGCGCAAAACCAGCAGCTGCAAAATCAGCTCTACCTGCAACAGCAGGCACAGCAACGCCAGCAGTTCGAGCTTCAGCAGCAACAGCGGCAGCAACATCAGCCACAGCAGCCGTTTCGCCAGCTGCCCAATGGAATGCCCGTGCCGGACGCACCACGCAACGGCATCGACCCGCCCGGAGTACGGGGCCAGCCGGACGGTCTACGGCGGGAGCAACAGGCGCAGCAGGAGCGGATGCAACGAGACACGGCCCAGCGCGAGCAAATGCAGCGCCAGCAGTTGCAGCAGCAACGTGAACAGCAAAACCAGCAGGACCAGCAACGTGCCCGGCAGCAGGCCCAGCAGGCCGACCAGATGCGCAGGGAACAGCAGGGGCAGCAGGAACGCATGCAGCGCGAGGCAACGCAGCGCGAACAGGCCTTGCGTCAACAGCAACTGCAGCAGCAGGCACAACAGCAACAGCAGCAGCGCCCTCAGCCCAACCAGGTGGATTCCCCAGGCGCGCGCGGCACCTTCCCCATGCCAGGTGCGCAGCCTGGCCCTCAGGCACGCCCGATGCCGCGGCTCACGCCCCAGATGCAACAGGGCAACGATCAGCGATGAGCCGATGGCGGAGCACCACCGGGGTTTAACGAGGCTTTTTGCCGGTTGAGCTGGGGGCGCACCCGCGGGCAATCAGTAAACTGCCGGCAGACCCGCCGACGAGGGAGTGAATTGCCGACGAACCTATCGGCAAGGCTCCAGCGACCTCAGCTGCCGGCGACCTTCATGCGGTTCA
>JAQGNA010000375.1 GCA_028292075.1 Rhodoferax sp.
GTGCGAGTCCGGGGTCGGTGACCATGCCGCGGCCCAGCATGAGTTGCGCGCTGCCCGAGGCCTCGCGGCAACGGAGCGCATCGGCGACCGTCCAGATTTCGCCATTGGCCACCACCGGCACGCGCACCGCGGCGCGGATCTCGCGAATGCGTTCCCAGTACGCCGGCGGCCGGTAGCCGTCGGCCTTGGTGCGTGCATGCACCACCAGCTCGCCGGCGCCGCTCTCGCACATGGCCAGTGCGCATTCCACGGCCCGGGCACCGTCGTTGAAGCCGAGCCGCATCTTGGCCGACACCGGCATGTGGGCCGGCACCGCGCGGCGCACCGCGGCCACGATGCGCGCGACCAGTTCGGGCTCGTCCAGCAGTGCCGCGCCACCGCCGTGGCGGTTCACCACCTTGGCCGGGCAGCCGAAATTAAGGTCGATGCCGGCCGGCCCGAGCCGCGCCAGCCGGGCGGCGTTGTCGGCGAGGCAGGCCGGGTCGGAGCCGAGCAACTGACCGCGCACCGGCACGCCGGCGAAGGTGCGGCCGCCATGTTCGAGTTCGGGAATGACGCGGACGAAGACGCGGTCGGGCAGCAGCGTGTTGGTGACGCGGATGAACTCGGACACGCAGCGGTCAATGCCCCCGACCCGCGTCAGGATGTCGCGCAGCACGAAGTCGAGCAGGCCCTCCATCGGCGCCAGCAGCAGGCCTTGGGGTGGCAGGGGGGCGAGGTTGTTCAAGGCTGGCTCAGGGGGACATTGGCCTGGCTGTGGCGCTGCGCGAAACAGCACACGCCAGGCACACGGGGTCAGAAGCCCAGTCGGTCAATAAGTACCGACATAGTCCTTCTTGCCCACCTCGACGCCGTTGTGGCGCAGGATGGCATAGGCCGTGGTCGTGTGGAAGAAGAAGTGCGGCAGGCCGTAGTTCAGCAGGTACGACTGACCGGTGAAGATCTTTTCCTTGGGCGTGCCGGCTTGGGTCACGATCTGGCGGTCGCTGGCGACGTCGATGTCGGCCGCGGCCAGGCCGCCGATGAAGGCCAGCGTCTTGGCAATGCGGGCCTGCAGGTCGGCGAAGCTCAGTTCGCTGTCTTCCATCTTCGGCACGTCGACGCCGGCGAGCCGGGCCGACACGCTCTTGGCGAAGTCCGCCGCAACCTGCACCTGGCGCAGCAGCGGGAACATGTCGGGATAGAGGCGCGCCTGCAGCAGCGCATTGGGGTCGATCTTGCGCTCGGCCGCATGGGCCTCGGCCTTGCGCAAGACGCCGCTCAGGCCGCCCAGCATCTGTTGAAAAACCGGCACCGAGGCGGCGTACATGGAAATGGTCATGGGGGTCTCCGAAGGACTTGTGTTGAAGGGGAAGGCCGCAGAGTTTAGGGCCTGGGACGGTTCCGCGCTCGGCCTTGGCACGGCGGAGGCATGCTAGGATTTCGGCATCGGGAAAGCAGCCTCCCGGCCGGACCATCGCAGAAGCGACGCGCCCGGTAGACGGTGTCCCGTCCAAGCGCTGGTCACTCACTCGGAAAAATGCCGTGGACACCGTCACGCCTGCCACCACTCCATCGTCTCCATCCTCCCCATCGCCCGCCGATGCCACCAGCGTCGCGCCCGCGCCGGTCTCGCTGTTCGAAGCCTTTCGCTTCTGGCTCAAGCTGGGCTTCATCAGCTTCGGCGGCCCGGCCGGGCAGATCGCCATCATGCACACCGAACTGGTGGAACGCCGCCGCTGGATCAGCGAAAAGCGCTTTCTGCATGCGCTCAACTTCTGCATGGTGCTGCCGGGGCCCGAGGCGCAGCAACTGGCCACCTACATCGGCTGGCTGATGCACCGCGGCCGCGGCGGTGTCATCGCCGGTGGACTTTTCGTGCTGCCGTCGCTGGCGATCCTGATCGGGTTGTCGTGGGTGTACCTGCGCTTCGGCGAGGTGCCGGCCATCGCGGGCATCTTCTACGGCATCAAGCCCGCCGTCACGGCGCTGGTGCTGCATGCGGCGCACCGCATCGGCACGCGGGCGTTGAAGAACCGCTGGATGTGGGGCATTGCCGCCGCGTCCTTCATCGCCATCTTCGCTTTCGACCTGCCGTTTCCGGTGCTGGTGATCGCCGCCGCACTCATCGGGCACTTCGGCGCGAAGCGTGCGCCGGGCGTGTTCGCGCTGGGCGGCGGCCATGGCGCCAACGGCCGCCACTACGGCGCCGCGCTGATCGACGACGACACGCCGCCACCGGCGCATGCCCGCTTCTCGCGTGGCGGCCTGCTCAAGGTCATCGGGGTCGGACTCGCGCTGTGGCTGGCCCTCATGGGCGTGCTGCTGGCCAGGTACGGCGCAGGCGGCACGCTCACGCAGATGGGCTGGTTCTTCACCAAGGCGGCGTTGCTCACCTTCGGCGGGGCCTATGCCGTCCTGCCCTATGTGTACCAGGGCGCCGTGGAGCAGCACCACTGGTTGTCGGGCGCGCAGATGATCGACGGCCTGGCGCTGGGCGAGACCACCCCGGGCCCGCTCATCATGGTGGTGGCTTTCGTGGCCTTCGTCGGCGGCTGGCTGCACCAGGTGCTCGGCGCCGATGCGCTGTTCGCGAGCGGCGCGGTGGCGGCCATGGTGGTGACCTATGTCACCTTCCTGCCGTCGTTCGTGTTCATTCTGGCCGGCGGCCCGGCCATCGAGGCGACGCACGGCAAGCTCGGGTTCACCGCGCCGCTGTCGGCCATTACCGCGGCGGTGGTCGGCGTGATCTTGAACCTGGCGATGTTCTTCGCCTTTCACACCTTCTGGCCGCAGGGGTTCGGCGGCCGCTTCGACTTCGTCTCGGCGTTGATTGCCCTGGCCGCCGGCGTGGCGCTGTTCCGCTTCAAGGTGGGCGTGATGCCGCTGCTGGCCGTCTGCGGCGTGCTGGGCATTCTGGTCCGGCCGTGGGCGCTGGGCGGCTGAAACCTGGTCGACGAAAAACCGTTGGCCTGAAATACCGGACCGCGCCAAAGGGACATGAATCCGCCATGAAAGCCCCACCGTATTGAGAGCAGCTGCACACCTTTGCAGCCGACCTCGATCCACAAGGAGCTTTCCCATGATCTCGTTTTCCAACCGGAAGTTCGCATCCGTCGCCGCTGCCATCGTGCTGGCCGCCGCTTCAACCGCCAGCATGGCGCAGGTGATGGTGGGCGGCGCGCCCATGCTTGCCTCGAAGGACATCATCGACAACGCCGTCAACTCGAAGGACCACACCACGCTGGTGGCCGCCGTCAAGGCCGCCGGCCTGGTCGACACGCTCAAGGGCCCGGGCCCGTTCACCGTGTTCGCACCCACCAACGCGGCCTTCGCGGCGCTGCCCGCCGGCACGGTGGACACGCTGCTCAAGCCAGAAAACAAGCCGATGCTGACGACGATCCTCACCTACCACGTGGTGCCTGGCAAGTTCGACGCGGCGGCCATCTCCAAGCTGATCGCCGACGGCAACGGCATGGCCACGCTGAAGACGGTCAGCGGCGGTAGCCTGACCGCCAAGGCGGCCGGCGGCAAGGTCATGCTGACCGATGAAAAGGGCGGCACCGCCACCGTGACCATCGCCGACGTGCTGCAGTCGAACGGCGTGATCCACGTCGTGGACAAGGTGCTGCTGCCCAAGTAAGCGGCAGCCGCTTCATCAGCGCCAGCCCTGGTGGCATCGGCACCGGTGGGACGGACGTCAACGTCCGTTGACCGGTGTCGATGCCGCCTTTTCCTTTTGCACGCCTGGCGCGTTTGGCACGCCTGGCGCCTCGGGCTCGAGCTGCTGGTAGACGCGCTGGGCGATGCGCAAGAGTGCGTCTCGTGGCAGCGGCCCGGCCAACGCATAGCCGAAGCCCTGGTCCACCCAATAGAAGCTGGACACCGGCCCGTCGCTGGAAAAGCTGAACGCGGTTTCGCGCGAGGCCGGCGTTGCCGCAGCTGGGGCCTGGCCGACCGCCCCGAGGTACACGGTGATGCGGACGCCGGCGCTGTCCTGGTACATGAACTGGGCCCGCGTCGCGGCGCCGGCCGAACCGGCCGGAACGCCGGTACCAACCCCACCAACCGCAGCGGCAGTACCGACGGCAATGTCCCCCGGCAGCAGCCGCCCTCCCACCAGTTCATAGCCTTCGGACGACAGCTGCGGCAGTTTCAGCGG
>JAQGNA010000139.1 GCA_028292075.1 Rhodoferax sp.
GGCTGTCTTGATGAGCTCCTTGACGTCCTTCGGGAAGCATGAGCCGCCATAGCCGCAGCCCGAATACAGGAAGTGGCTACCGATGCGGGGGTCGCTGCCGATGCCGGAACGCACCAGTTCGATGTCGGCGCCCAGCACTTCGGCCAGGTTGGCCAGCTCGTTCATGAAGCTGATGCGGGTGGCCAGCATGGCATTGGCCGCGTATTTGGTGAGTTCGGCGGAACGCACGTCCATGAGCACCAGTTTTTCGTGGTTGCGCTGGAACGGCCCATAAAGCTGGCGCATGAGGCCGATGGCCTTTTCGTCGTCGGCGCCGACGACGATGCGGTCGGGCCGCCTGAAGTCTTCGATGGCGGCGCCATCCTTCAGGAACTCGGGGTTGGACACCACGCTGAAATCGAACTTGCTGTCGCGTGCGCCGAGTTCGGCCTGCACGGCCTCGCGCACCTTGTCGGCGGTGCCCACCGGCACGGTCGACTTGTCGACGATGACGCGGTAGCCGTCCATGTGCTTGCCGATGTTGCGGGCCGCTGCCAGCACATACTGCAAATCGGCCGAACCGTCTTCATCGGGCGGCGTGCCCACGGCGATGAACTGCACCGTTCCGTATTGCGCCGCGCGCTTGACGTCGGTGGTGAAGGAAAGGCGCCCCGCCTCCACGTTCCGCCGCACCACCTCCTGCAGACCCGGCTCGTGGATGGGAATGCCGCCCTCCTCCAGAATCTTGATCTTGGCCGGGTCCACATCGAGGCACAACACGTCGTTGCCCACGTCCGCAAGGCAGGCACCGGAAACCAGTCCGACATAGCCTGTACCAATCACCGTAATCTTCATGAGGCAAATCCTTCGTCAAAACAAATACAAAAACGGGTTGTGAACCGTGGCCGAGCGCTGTGGCGAGGCAACGGCCTGGGCCGGCGCGGCGGCATCATTCCATGCTGACATTGATCTTGTAGCCGTGGCGTTGCAGCAAGGCCTGACGCTGGGCGTGGCCAAGGTCCTGCGCCACCATTTCGGCGATCATTTCATCCAGCGTGATCTGCGGCACCCAGCCGAGATCCGCCTTCGCCAGCGACGGATCGCCCAGCAGCGTCTCCACCTCGGCCGGCCTGAAATAGCGCGGGTCGACATGCACCAGCACATCACCCACTTTCACGGCAGGCGCCTTGTCACCGGTGACGGACTCCACCACCGCGCATTCGTCCACGCCGGTGCCCCGAAAGGCCAGCACCAGGCCCAGTTCTGCGGCTGATTTCTCGATGAACTGGCGCACGCTGTACTGGACCCCCGTGGCGATCACGTAGTCCTTGGGCAGGTCTTGCTGCAGCATCATCCACTGCATGCGAACGTAGTCTTTCGCATGGCCCCAGTCGCGCAAGGAGTCGAGGTTGCCCATGAAAAGGCATTTGTCGAGGCCTTGGGCAATGTTGGCCAGACCGCGGGTGATCTTGCGCGTGACGAAGGTCTCGCCGCGACGTGGACTCTCGTGATTGAACAACACCCCGTTGCAGGCATACATGCCATAGCTTTCGCGGTAGTTCTTCGTGATCCAGTAGGCATACAGCTTGGCCACGCCATAGGGGCTTCGCGGATAAAACGGCGTGGACTCGCGCTGGGGAATCTCCTGCACCAGTCCGTAGAGTTCACTGGTACTGGCCTGGTAGAACCGGGTCTTCTTCTCAAGACCGAGCAGGCGAATCGCCTCGAGCAGGCGCAGGGTCCCCATGGCGTCGACGTCCGCCGTGTACTCCGGGCTCTCGAAGCTCACTGCCACATGGCTTTGCGCCCCGAGGTTATAGACCTCGTCAGGCTGAACCTGCTGGACGATGCGGGTAAGGTTGCTGGTGTCCGTCAGGTCGCCGTAATGCAGGTGCAGCTTGCGATTGCTGACATGGGGGTCCTGGTAGAGATGGTCGATGCGGTCGGTGTTCAGCGACGAGGCACGGCGCTTGATGCCATGGACTTCATAGCCCTTGTCGAGCAGCAGTTCGGCGAGATAGGAGCCGTCCTGGCCGGTGATGCCGGTAACGAGTGCGCGTTTGGTCATGGTGGTTGGTTTCGTGGTCTCAGGCCACAGCGGCGCCCGCATGGCGCGCCAGAAAATCCTGGTAGGCAAGATGGATGCCATGCGGTAGCGGCGTGGAGGCACGCCAACCCAGCTTTTCGAGCCTTGCCACATTCATCAGCTTGCGCGGCGCGCCGTCCGGCTTGGTCGTGTCGTAGTCGATCACACCCGTGAACCCGACCTCGCGCGCCACCAGGGCGGCGAGGTCGCCGATCGACAGATCTTCGCCACTGCCTACGTTGATGTGACTTTGCATGGGCGAGGTGTGGGCCTGGTAGACCTCCGGCGCGAGGTTCATCACATGGATGCTGGCCGCCGCCATGTCGTCCACATAGAGAAATTCGCGCCTTGGCGTGCCGGTGCCCCAGATGGTGACGCGTTCGGCACCGCTCTTGCGCGCTTCGTGGAAGCGGCGGATGAGCGCTGGCAGGACGTGGCTGTTTTGCGGATGGTAATTGTCGCCAGGGCCATAAAGGTTGGTCGGCATGACGCTGCGGTAGTCGACACCATGGCTGGCGCCGTACTGCCGGTTGTAGCTTTCGCACAATTTGATGCCGGCGATCTTCGCAATGGCATAGGGCTCGTTCGTGGGCTCGAGCGGGCCGGTCAGCAGCGCATCTTCCGCCATCGGTTGCTGCGCCAATCGGGGGTAGATGCAACTCGAGCCCAGAAACAGCAACTTCCGGACGCCTGCGCTGAACGCCTGGTGCACCACATTGGCTTCCAGCATGAGGTTGGCATAGATGAACTCGGCAGGGTAGGTGCTGTTGGCGTGGATGCCGCCCACCTTGGCAGCGGCAAGATAGACCTCGTCAATGCGCTCGGTCTGGAAAAACGCCTTCACCTGTGCTTGGTAGGTGAGATCGAGGGCATCACGGCCGCGGGTCACGATCTGCTCCGGCGGGTGGCCACTGGCAAGCAGTTGGCGAAGGATCGCCCCACCCACCATTCCGCGGTGACCTGCTATGAATATTCGTCGCTGCTCGCTCATTCCGCCTCTTTTTCGATGTGTTGATTGACGGTGTGCCGAACCGGCGCTTCATCTGCGCCAAAGGAAAGCAAAAGCGTCCGGGGACACCGGCACCAGCTTCGCAGACGGTGGACGGACGCCGTGCGTCGCTGATGGTCGCAGCGTGGCCGCAGCCGAGAAGCCGCAAAGCTGGCCGGTCCTCGAAGAAGAGATCTTACAACTGAACGTTTTTTGAAGATCCATTCGCCGCCGGTGCTGCCCGCCAAAGGCACGCTCACGGCACGATCCCCGTCAGATGAAAGAGGATGATGCGATGGAAGGCGGAATCTCCGGCAAGGCGAGGTTCAGGCCTTGATCAGCCTTGCTCGGCCGCGAGACGGCGCTTGGCGATCACAAAAAGCACGCCCACAGCGGCGAGAAAAGTGAACAGCCGGCTTTGCGGCAGGTCTTCCAGGAATTGGATGAGCATGTTGCCATCACTTGGCTGGGAAACAGCGCCGAAGCTCGACTGGTCCATCTTCGACCGGCCACTGTCGTTGCCATTGGAAGTGCTGAAGCTGGTACGAACCATCCCGCCAGGGTGGTCCATCAGGTTTTGCCCAAAGGCGTGAGGCGTCGGGATCGCCCGGACGGTGGCATCCGTTGGAGAAGCAAGGACAGAAGTACACGCGGCAACGCCCAGTAGCAAGGCAGCTAGAGAGGATGGCAGTCGGTTCATTGTTTCTCCAAAAAGATGACTGGGTCGCGCAATGAAGTCATTGCAAGGCGTTAGTTCCGCCTCGCTGATCGAACCGCCGAGTGGGCCGTCCGCTATGCGCGTTTCTACCTAGTTTGCAGATTATGCTGCAGCGCAACAGAAGCACTGTGTCAGCCGAAAGCCCGAAACGGTAATGCCTGCACGAGATTTGTATGCAAACATTTCACGACTACCGCAGTCCAAAGCTTAGAGACGTTGCAATTAGCAGACTGATCGGATTCGTCAACTGCTCAATTTTTGGATGTTTTGACGAGATACAAATCGCAACAACTCATCGCTGACCTGCCCCGGCGCAATTTCAGCCAGGGGACCCAACACGAAAGCCCGTGCCGTCATGCGGGGATGCGGAATCGTGAGTCGTGGGCTGTGAACGGTTGCGTCTCCGTAATTCAGGATGTCAAGGTCGAGCGTGCGGGGCGCATTGAGATAGGGACGCTGCCGGCCGGCAGCCTGTTCGATCGCTTGCAGCGACGTCAACAGCGCTGGGGCAGACAGTGAGGTCGACACCTGGACCACGGCGTTCACGTAGTCAGGGCCAGAAGATTCAACCGGCGCGGTGAGGTAGAGCGAGGACCTTGCCGTCAAGGCGGTCTCGGGCATTGCGGCAATGGCTTCCATGGCCAGCCGCACGGCGCTGGCCGCGTCGCCGAGGTTGGC
>JAQGNA010000433.1 GCA_028292075.1 Rhodoferax sp.
GGTGATCGACAACCTCTCGGGCAAGCTCTACCTCATCGTCTATGCCGACCCGACGCAGCCCGAGGCCTATGCCAATGCGAAGAAGCGCCTGCGCGAACTGAAGGAGCAGCTGAAGTATTCGGTGAGCGCGCCCATCGTCAAGCCGACGCAGAGCCACCCGACCGAACGCGAGTTCGCCAAGGCCGACTACATCGCGGCGGTGGAACGGGCCAAGGAGCTCATCGCCGCCGGCGACTTCATGCAGGTGCAGGTGGGCCAGCGCATCAAGAAACGCTATACGGAGTCGCCGCTGTCGCTGTACCGCGCGCTCAGGGCGCTGAACCCCTCGCCCTACATGTTTTACTACCACATGGGCGACTTCCATATCGTCGCGGCCTCGCCGGAGATTCTGGTGCGCCAGGAGTCCACCGCCGATGGCCCCAAGGTCACCATCCGACCACTGGCCGGCACCCGCCCCCGCGCGGCCGACCCGGCACGCGACCTCGAAGTCGAGAAAGAACTCGTCAGCGACCCCAAGGAGCGTGCGGAACACGTCATGCTCATCGACCTGGCCCGCAACGACATCGGCCGCATCGCCAAGACCGGCAGCGTCAAGGTGACCGAAGCCTTCGCGGTGGAGCGCTACAGCCACGTGATGCACATCGTGAGCAATGTCGAAGGCCTTTTGCTCGACGGCATGACGAGCATCGACGTGCTCAAGGCCACGTTCCCCGCGGGCACGCTCACCGGCGCGCCCAAGGTGCATGCGATGGAACTCATCGACCAGCTCGAGCCGACCAAGCGCGGCCTCTACGGCGGCGCCTGCGGCTACCTGAGCTATGCCGGCGACATGGACGTGGCCATCACCATCCGAGCCGGCATCATCAAGGACCAGACGCTGTACGTGCAGGCCGCTGCCGGCGTGGTGGCCGACTCGGTGCCCGAGCTCGAATGGAGGGAAACCGAAGCCAAGGCACGCGCGTTGCTGCGGGCCTCCGAGCTCGTCGAGGAAGGCCTCGAATGACCGCCGCCACCGTCCACCACTGCGAAAGCATGGCCGAGGTGCGCACGCACATCGATGCGATCGACGCACGCATCGTACCGCTGCTTGCAGAACGCAGCGGCTATGTGGCCCAGGCCGCGCGCATCAAGCAGCACCCCGACCAGGTGCACGACCAGGCCCGCATCGATTTCATCATCGACCGCGTCATGGCCATGGCCCGGGCCGAAGGCGCCCCCGGGGCGGTGGTCGAGGCCACCTACCGCGCCATGATCGACGCGTTCATCGCGTTTGAAAGCAACCGATTCCAGCAGCTGCGGCAGGAGGCCTGAGCCATGAAACTCTTGATGATCGACAACTACGACAGCTTCACCTACAACATCGTCCAGTACTTCGGTGAACTGGGGGCCGACGTGGAGGTGTTCCGCAACGACGAGATCACGCTCGAAGGCATTGCCGCCCGCGCACCCGACCGCCTGGTGATTTCGCCCGGCCCGTGCTCGCCTGCCGAAGCCGGCATCTCGGTGGCCGCCATCCGACATTTCGCCGGCAAGCTGCCGATCCTCGGCGTGTGCCTGGGCCACCAGGCGGTGGGCGCCGCATTCGGCGGCAAGATCGTGCGGGCCCAGCAGTTGATGCACGGCAAGACCAGCGTCATCACCACCACCTGCGAAGGCGTGTTCGCCGGCCTGCCCGAGCAGTTCACCGTGAACCGCTACCACTCGCTCGCCATCGAGAAGGACAGCTGCCCCGAGGTGCTGGCCGTGACCGCGCGTACCGACGACGGCGAGATCATGGGCGTGCGCCACCGGACATTGGACATCGAGGGCGTGCAGTTTCACCCCGAGTCCATCCTGACCGAGCACGGCCATGCCATGCTCAAGAACTTCCTCGTTCGGTAAGTTCTCGGGCGTTACGCTGATCAAGCCTTCTCCTTCATTGCCGAGGAACCCGAATTGACCCCGCATTCCAAATCTTCCATCGTTGACTTGCGCAGCGACACCGTCACCCAGCCCACGCGGGCCATGCGCGACGCCATGCACGCCGCGCCGCTGGGTGACGACGTGTTCGGCGACGACCCGACTGTCAACACCCTGCAGTCCACGCTCGCCGAACAGCTGGGCTTCGAGGCGGCGCTGTTCGTGCCCACCGGCACGCAGAGCAACCTCTGCGCGATCATGGCGCACTGCCAGCGGGGTGACGAATACATCGTCGGGCAAATGGCCCATGCCTACCGCTGGGAAGGCGGCGGCGCGGCGGTGCTCGGCAGCGTGCAGCCGCAGCCGCTGGCGCACCAGGCCGACGGCATGCTGGCCCTGGCCGACATCGAGGCCGCCATCAAGCCCGACGACGTGCACTACGCCCGCACGCGCCTCCTGGCGCTGGAGAACACCCTCGGCGGCAAACTGCTGCCGTTCGACCAGGTGCTGGCCGCCACGCAGCTGGCACAGCGCCGCGGCCTGGCACGGCACCTCGACGGCGCACGGCTGTTCAACGCGGCCACGGCGCAGGCCGCTCTCAGCGGCGACGAGGTGCGGCACGAGGCACGTCGCATCGCCGGCTGCTTCGACAGCGTTTCGGTGTGCTTCAGCAAAGGCCTGGGCGCGCCGGTGGGGTCGGTGTTGTGCGGACCCCGCGACTTCATCCAGCGGGCGCACCGCATCCGCAAGATGGTGGGCGGTGGCATGCGGCAATCGGGCGTGCTTGCCGCGGCCGCGCTGCATGCGCTCGAATACCACGTCGACCGCCTGGCCGAAGACCACGCCAACGCCAAGCGACTGGCCGATGGCCTGGCCGGCATCGACGGCCTGGTGGTGGAGACACCGCAAAGCAACATCCTGTTCGTCGAACTCACCGGCGCGGCGCGTGAGCGATCCGCCGAACTGCTCGCCCACCTGAAGGCCCACGGCGTGCTGGCCCTCGGCCTGTACCAATTTCGCTTCGTGACGCACCTGGACGTGGACGCCGCTGGCGTCGACCGCGCCGTCACCGCGGTGCGGGCTTTCTTCAAAGCCTGAGCCGGGCGCCCGCCATGCCGGACCTTCACCACCTGCTGCTCTTCATCGCTGCGGGCCTGCTTCTGAACCTCACACCGGGCCCGGACGTGCTCTACATCGTGAGCCATGCGCTGCGCTCCGGCGTGCGCTCCGGCATCGTGGCGGGCCTGGGCATCACGGCCGGCTGTTTCGTGCACATCTTTGCCGCGGCCGTCGGCGTCAGCGCCCTGATGGCCGCCTCGACCACGGCCTTCACCGCGCTGAAATGGGCCGGCGCCGCTTACCTCTTGTGGATCGGCGCAAGGATGCTGCTTGCGCGGTCATCACCCGCTGACCCGGCGGCACCCTCTTCCACCACTGCACTGGCCCATGCACCCTTGCGCAAGGTGTTTCTCGGCGGCTTCTGGACCAACGCGCTGAACCCCAAGGTCGCGCTGTTCTTCTTGGCCTTCGTGCCGCAGTTCATCGCCCCCGGCACCGCCAACACGCCGCTCGCCTTCCTGCTGCTGGGCTCGCTGTTCAACTTCAACGCCATCTTCGTCAACATCGGCTGGGCCGTGCTCGCCGCGTGGATGGCCCGCCGCATGGGTGCCGTGCAGCGCGCCATGCACTGGCTCGACCGCTTCGCCGGCGCGATGTTCGTCGCCTTCGGCATCAAGCTGGCCCTCACCGATCACCCGACCCCCTAGAAAAACCGGAGACTGCCATGCCCCACCGCCACATGATCACACCGCAGGAAGCGCTTCAGCGCACCATCGAGCACCGCGAGATCTTCCACGACGAGATGCTGCACATCATGCGGTTGATCATGAGCGGCGAGATGTCGCCTGTCATGATGGCGGCGCTGATCACCGGCCTGCGCGTCAAGAAGGAAACCATCGGCGAGATCACCGCGGCCGCCCAGGTGATGCGGGAGTATTCGACCAAGGTGCACGTGGCCGACCCGACCAACCTGGTGGACATCGTGGGCACCGGCGGCGACGGCTCGCACACCTTCAACATCAGCACCTGCAGCATGTTCGTGGCCGCGGCCGCGGGCGCCAAGGTCAGCAAGCACGGGGGGCGCAGCGTGAGCAGCAGCAGCGGCAGCGCCGACGTGCTGGAGAGCCTGGGTGTCAACATCAGCCTGACGCCGGCCCGCATCGCCGAATGCATCGCCGAAGTCGGCATCGGCTTCATGTTCGCCCCCAACCACCACCCGGCGATGAAGAACGTGGCACCGGTGCGCAAGGAACTCGGCGTGCGCACCATCTTCAACATCCTCGGCCCGCTGACCAACCCGGCCGGCGCGCCGAACATCCTCATGGGCGTGTTCCATTCCGACCTGGTCGGCATCCAGATCCGCGCGCTGCAGCGCCTGGGCGCGGAGCACGCCATCGTCGTCTACGGCAAGGACGGGATGGACGAGGTGAGCCTCGGCGCGGCCACGGTGGTGGGCGAGTTGAAGAATGGCGAAATCACCGAATACGAGATCCACCCGGAAGACTTCGGCATGACCATGTCGAGCCACCGCTCGCTGCGGGTGGAAACGCCCGCCGAATCGCGCACCATGCTGCTCGGCGTGCTGGACGACAAGCGTGGACCGGCGCGGGACATCGTGATCCTCAACGCCGGCGCGGCGCT
>JAQGNA010000434.1 GCA_028292075.1 Rhodoferax sp.
GTTCACCACGCCCGGCGCCATTGCGCAGGCGATGGACCGGATCATCCCGCGCGGCTAGCCGATCTGGCCGATCTGGCCAATCTGGTCGATCCACGCGGCCTGGGGGCCGAGCGGGTGCTCATCGCAGTTGTGGTCGCCCGGGGCGCCGCCGCGGTCCACTACCAGGAAATCGCAGTCCGCCTCCAGGGCAATCAGCGGATGGTGCCAGGTGCCGCGCGCATAGTTCACGCCCTGGCCGGCCTCCGCCCTGAAGCAGCGCATGGCGGCGGTGTCCGGTGCTGATGACATGGGCGTTGCCGGCGCCACCACCACCAGGTAGGCGCGCTGCGACAGCGGCATGAAGGCCTGGCTTCCCAGAGGATGTCGCTCGAGCAACAGGAGCTGCATCGGCAGCACGCGCGGCCGGGCCTTGAAGATGCTCAGAATGGCATGGCCGCCCTGGGCAGCCACGTCGATCCGCGCAAGGTCATGGTAGCGCTCGGCATAGCCCTCGTTGATGGTGAAGTGGCGGGCCTGGTCGCTCGTTTCGATGACGTCGCCAAACGGGCGGAACGCTTCGGCGGTCAGAGGCTCGATGGCCAGGCGGAGGGTCGGTTCGGTCATGGCTTCAGCAATCGACTTCGAGCAGGTCGGTGATGGAAGGGCCGGAACGGCCAGAATGGCCAGTGGTTCCGGTGGTTTTGGTGGCGGCGTCCGGCCGGTGATGTGGCCGCTGCTTTCCTTCCTGCCGCCCCTTCCGCTTGCTGAACGCCAGGCCGACGGCGAGGGTCTGCGCCAGCGACATGGCGGAGGTGAGCGAACGGAATCCGAGCAGCTTCGCGTCGTTCACCTCCAGCACCAGGTCCGCGTCCTTTGCCACCGGGCTCAGGAAGGCGTCGGTGATGGCCAGGCGGCGGGCGCCGGCGGCCCGCACCTGCTCGCAGACTTGCAGCGTGTCGGCCGCATAAGGCGGGAAGCTGATGGCGATGAGCAGGTCGTCGGGGCCGGCGGTGCTGGCCTGTTCGGCAATGGCACCGCCCAGGCCGGTGATCTGCACCGCCGGCCGGCCCACGCGGTTGAGCGCGTAGGCCAGGTAGGCGGCCACGGCATATGAGCGGCGCAGGCCCAGCACGTGCACGATGCGGGCCTGCTCGATCAGCGCGATGGCCTCGGCCAGCGGCAGGCTGGCGGCGTCGTCCTGCAGGTGTTCGAGCGACACGATGTTGGCGCGGCTGAAGGCACGCAGCACCTCTGCCGGGTCGTCGGGGTGGTCGAGCGTCTGTTCCCCGCCGTAGTGGCGAATGCGTTCGCGAAAGGTCGGCTTGACCGCATGCTGCAGCGGCTCGCGGAGCAGGCGCTGCAGTTCCGAATAGCCGCCGAAGCCCAGTGCCTTCGCCATGCGGATGAACGCCGCCGGCGCAATGCGCGACATCTCGGCCACCGTGGCCACCGGGTTGAGTGCGATGTCGTTCGGATGCTCGACGGCGTAGCGCGCCGCGTCGCGCATGCGGGGTGTGAGCCGTTCGCTCTCGCGGGCGATCAGGTCGCGCAGGCCGTCGAGGTCGGCGGGCAGGGCGGTGGGCGGGGTCGCTAGGTTCATGAGAACCGATTGTGGCGTTCGCCGCGCGGCTTCACGCGGCATGCCTCAGAAGGCGCGAACTTCGCCGCGCGGCACGAAGCGGCCCATGCCTTCGCGGCCGAGCCACTCGGCGCCGTTCACGATCAGCTGGCCGCGCAGGAACACTTTCTCGACCTTGCCGCGCAGGTTGCGGCCTTCGAGCAAGGTGTAGTCGCAGTTGCCGTGCAGGTCCTTGGCGTAGATCGTCTGGTTGGCGGCGGGGTCGAACAGCACCACGTCGGCGTCGCTGCCGACCGCGATGGTGCCCTTCTTGGGGAACAGGCCGAACAGCTTGGCCGGCGTCGTGGCCGTCAGCTCGACGAACCGGTTCAGCGAAAGCTTGCCCTGCATCACGCCGATGTCGAACAGGCTCACCAGCCGCGTCTCGATGCCGGGTGCGCCATTGGGAATGAGCGAGAAGTCTTCCTTGCCGCGCATCTTCTGCAGCTTGTAGCCCAAATGGCCTTCCTTCATGCAGAAGGGGCAATGGTCGGTGGCGATGACCTGCAGATCGTCGTAGCGCAGCGCCCGCCAAAGGTGCTTCTGGTCGTCGGGTTTGCGCAGCGGCGGCGTCATCACGTACTTGGCGATTTCCAGGTCGTCGGTGTCGTAGACCGAGTCGTCGAACGGCAGGTAGTGCGGGCAGGTTTCGGCGAACACCGGAATGCCTTCGGCGCGCGCCGTGACGATGTGCTTCAGCGCCTCGTTGCTCGACACGTGCACGAAGTAGATCGGTGCCTCGGCCAGTTCGGCCAGGCGAATGCCGCGGTGCGTGGCCTCGCCTTCCATGATGGCGGGACGGGTCATGGCGTGGTAGCGCGGCGAGGTGTGGCCAGCCTCCAGCGCTTCCTTGATCAGCAGGTCGATCACCGTGCCGTTCTCGGCATGCAGGGCGACCATGCCGCCATCGGCGCCCACCTGGCGCA
>JAQGNA010000454.1 GCA_028292075.1 Rhodoferax sp.
GTCGAGCGCCGATGTGGGCTCGTCGGCGATCAATATCTCCGGCTCGGTGATGAGCATCATTGCGATCATGATGCGCTGGCCCATGCCGCCCGAGACCTCGTGCGGGTACAGGTTGAACACGCGCTGCGGCTCACGGATGCGCACCGCCTCGAGCATCGCCAGGGCGCGGTCACGCGCTTCAGCACGCGGCACGTCGTTGTGCGCCAGGTAGGCCTCGGCGATCTGCTGGCCCACGCGCACCACGGGGTTCAGCGAATATTTCGGGTCCTGCATGATCATCGACATGCGCTTGCCGCGGATCGATTGCATCTTCCTGGGGCTGGCGTCGAGCAGGTCGATGCCGTCGAACGCCAGCTTGCGGGCCTCGATTCGGGCGCTGGCCGGATGCAGCTTCAGCAGTGCCCGGCCCACGGTGGATTTGCCCGAGCCCGATTCGCCGACGATGGCCAGCTTTTCGCGCGACAGGTTGAACGACACACCGCGCACGGCGTGCATCGGTCCGTCGGGGGTGGCGAAATGAATGTTCAGGTCTTCGACCTGCAGCTTGGGCACGGCCACGGCCGCCGGGATGGTTGGGTTTTGCATGGTCGCTTTCCTCATTCGCTGCGCGGATCGAGCACGTCGCGCAGGCCATCGCCGAGCAGGTTGAAGGCCAGGCTCACCAGCATGATGGCGGCGCCCGGCGCGGCCACGAGCCACCAGCATTCGATCATGTAGCGGCGGCCGCTGGAGATCATGGCGCCCCACTCGGGCAGCGGCGGCTGCGCGCCCAGCCCGAGGAAGCCGAGGCCGGCGGCGGTCAGGATCACGCTGGCCATGTTCATGGTGAGGCGCACCACCACCGACGACATCAGGAGTGGCGTGATGTAGCGCATGAGGATGCGGCTCGAAGAAGCGCCCTGCAGCTGCGCGGCCACCACGAAGTCGGCATGCCGCAGCGACAGCGTCTCGGCACGGGCCAGCCGGGCGATGGGCGGCCAGGCCGTCAACGCGATGGCGATCACCGCGTGGTCCAGCCCCGGGCCGAGCGCGGCCACGAAGGCCAGCGCCAGCACCAGGCTCGGGAACGAGATGAAGATGTCGGTGATGCGCATGAAGACGTTGTCGACCCAGCCGCCGAAGTAGCCTGCCATGCTGCCCACCGCCAGCCCCACCGGGCCGACGATCACCGTCACCAGCGTGATGATGTAGAGCGAGATGCGCGAGCCGTGCACCAGCCGGCTGAACACGTCGCGGCCGTATTCGTCGGTGCCGAACCAGTGGGCCGACGAGGGCGCCTGCAGCGCCTGCTTCAGGTTTTGGTCCAGCGGGTTGTGGGTGGCGATCCAGGGGGCGAAGAGCGCCACCAGCAGCAGTACCGCGACAACCGCCACGCCGGCCACGGTCATCGGGTTGCGCAGCAGGCGGCGCGCGCCCTGGCGCAGGCTCAGCAGCATCGCCTGGGCGGCGCTGTCGGGCGTTGGTTGGTAGGTGACGGAGGTCATTGGCGGGTTCTCGGGTCAAGCACTTGGTAGAGCGCGTCGGACAACAGATTGAGCGTGATGAAGATCACCCCGACCACCAGCACGCAGCCCATCACGGCATTCATGTCGCCGAGCAACAAGCTGCTGGTCAGGTACTGGCCGAAGCCGGGCCAGGCGAACACCGTCTCGATCAGCACCGCCCCTTCGAGCAGGCCGCCGTAGGCCAGGGCGATGATGGTCAGCAGTTGCACGAGGATGTTGCGGAACGCGTGGTTCCATACCACGCCGCGCTCCGACAGGCCTTTGACCCGTGCGGTGGTGATGTATTCCTGCGAGAGTTGCGCCAGCATGAAACTGCGCGTCATGCGGCTGATGTAGGCCATCGAATGCAGCCCCAGGATGCAGGCCGGCAGGACCAGGAACTTCAGCGCGCTGAGGAACACCTCCCAGTTTCCGACGATGGCGGAATCGACCAGCAGCAGCCCGGTGCGCGTGGGCACGATGCCGTCGAACGCCAGGTCCACCCGCCCTGCCCCGCCGGCCCAGCCGAGCCAGGCGTAGAACACCAACAGGCCCATCATGCCGAACCAGAACACCGGCGTGGAATAGCCGAACAGGCTGATGACGCGCACCACGTGGTCGGCCAGCCGGCCCTTGCGGGTGGCGGCGTACACGCCGAGCGGAATGCCGACGCAGGTGCCGAGAATGATCGCCATCGTCGCCAGCTCGATGGTGGCGGGCAGCACCCGCACCAGGTCGTCGCGCACCTCGTGGCCGGTCAGCAGCGCCTTGCCGAGGTCGCCGTGCGCCAGGTCGCGCAGGTAATAGGCGAACTGCGTGGTCATCGGCCGGTCGAGGCCGAGCTGCTTGTAGACCTGGTCGTAGGTCGACTTGTCGGCATCGGGGCCGACGATCGACAACACCGGGTCGAGCGGCATGACGCGGCCGATGACGAAGGTCAGCAGCAGCAGGCCGACGAGTGTCAGCAGCACGCTGACGGCGCGGTTCGTCGCGGCCTTCAGTCTGGGGCTGAATCCTGGCGAGCGCCCGCCAGGCGGGGCGGTGGTTGAAACGGTGGAAGCAGAGGACATGGGTGGAATTCTCCGGTGCGGCTAGAGGCCGCTGTTGCCGCCAGTGGTGGCAGCGCCGCGTTGCTTGTAGACATCGCGCAGCCGCGTCGTCGCCGAGGGATGGCCCTGGTAATTGCGCAGGTCCTTGCGCACGACCACCGTGTCGACCATCTGCGACACCGGCTGGATCGCGCCCACCTGCGTGTCGTACAGCCGCTGCACTTCCTGGTAATAGGCCGTCTGCTTGGCTTCGTCACGCTCCACTTCGGCCTGGCCGATCAGCCGGTTGAGCTCGGGGCTGAAGAACGAGGTGCGCCAGCCCTGGAAGTTGGTGAGCCGCGCCGCGTCGGCGTTGTCGGGGTTGAGCACCAGCGCCCGCAGGCTGCCATGCGGATGCGGCTCTACACCGCCGCCGCCACGCCCCACGAGGATCTCGAACTTGCGTTCGCGCATGGCGCCGTAGACCTGGTTGCCCGTGCCCGAGAGCACGCTCGCGTCGATGCCGGCCTGCGCCAGCGTGGCCTGCAGGCTGGTGGCGATGTTGATGAACGGCGGATCGGCCAGCACGCGGATGGTGGTCTTGAAGCCGTTGGGAAATCCGGCCTCGGCCAGCAGCGCCTTGGCGCCGGCCACGTCGAGCACATAGCCCGGGCTGGGCAGCGTGGCGGCCAGGCCGAGCTGCACCGGGCGCTGGTTCGGCACGCCGTAGTTGGGCATCACGGTGCCGTTGATGCCGTCGTAGTCGATCAGCTTGCGCATGGCCAGGCGCACGCGCTGGTCGGCGAACTTCGGGTCCTTCATGCTCACGGCGACGTAGTACATGGTGCCGCGTCGCATGGCTTGCACCACCACGTCGGGGTTCTTCTTCATGGCTTCGAGGTCGGGCACCGACATGCCCGAAGCCAGGTCGATGTCGCCGCGTTCCAGCATCAGCCGCAGCGTCTGCGACTCCGTCATGTGGCGCATCACCACGCGCTTCATCCTGGCCGGGCCGCGCCAGTAGCCGTCGAAGCGGTTCATGATCAGCGTGTCCTTGGCGCGCCATTCCTGCAGCACGAAGGGCCCCGAGCCGGCGGCGTGCGTGGTGAGCCAGGCGGTGCCCATGTCGCCGTTCTTCTCGTGCGCCATGACGACATCGCGGTCCAGCACCACCGCGCTCACCGACGTGGCCAGGGTGAACAGCAGCATCTTCGGATCCGTGGGCACCGGCAGGTCGATGACCAGCGTCTGCGCGTCGGCCGCATGCACCGCCTTGTCGACGTTCTTGGCCGTGAATCCATAGCTCTTCCACGGCGAGGCCATGGCCAGGTTGAGCTTGAGCACGCGGCGCAGCGACCAGGCCGCCTCTTCCGCCGTGAGCGGATTGCCCGACTGGAATTTGACGCCGGCGCGCAAGGTGAAGGTGATGCTGCGGCCGTCTGGCGCCACCACCCAGCGCTCGGCCAGGCCGGGCAAGATCTTGCCGGGCACCAGCGCGTCGAGTTCGATCAGGTAGTCGTACAGGTTGGTGTTGATCTCCACCACGTCGTTGCCGGTGGCGGCCGCCGGGTCGAGCGACAGCAGGTTGTTCATGCTGAAGCCCACGATCAACTGGTCGGCCGGCGTTTTGGCGTGCAACCCTGCACCCGCGGCACATAGCGCAACGGCCAGTGCCAACGGTCGCAGCCACTTAATCTTGTTCGTGTTCATTTGTCTCCTCGAATCGACGTCAGAGGCGATACAAACCGGCGCGCTGGCAAGCCGATACGGCGCGAGGGCGATGGTATGAAAGCGCGAATGCGCAAGAGCGCGGCGCCTCGCTGCGATCAGTACGCCAGGCGCGTGTGCGCATCGATGTACTCGAAATTGATGTCCTCGCCCAGGCCCGGTGCCTGCGACAGATGAACATAGCCATCGGCATCCATCGGGTCGGCCAGGGTGTTCAGGTAGGCCGGCACTTCGTCATAGTCGAGGAAGGGGTGCAGCAGCCCGCGCTCGTACCAGCGGCAGTTCTTGATGGCCGCGCACACCGCCAGGTTGGCCGCGCCGTTGCCGTGCACTTCGCACTGCATGCCGAAGGATTCGGCCAGGTGCGCCACCTTCAGGGTGGGCGTGATGCCGCCCACGCCCGGCACGCCGGCGCGCAGGATGTCGCAGGCGCCGGCCTGCACCCAGTCGGCACGGCTGTGGTGCTTGCCGGACAGGCTTTCCGGCCCGACGATCGGGATGTCCAGCTGATCGGCAAGCCAGGCATATGAGGCCATGCTCTGCTCGTTCATCATTTCCTCGAACCAGGTGAAGTTGAGTTTTTCCAAGGCACGGCCGATGGTCAGCGCTTCCATGCGCGAATAGTCATGGTAGCCATCGAGCATCAGCGGCACGTTCGGGCCGACGGCTTCCCGCACCGCGGCGCAGGCCTTGATGTCCATCTCGACGCTGGGCGCGAAAGACACCGGCGGCATCCACGTGTGCAGCTTGATCGCCTTGTAGCCGCGCGACACGAGCTTCTCGGCGAAGGCACCGTATTCCTCAGGTGTTGACAAGCCGCCCTTCAACTCGTCGCCGCACATCGTGCTGCCGTAGGCCGGCACCTTGTCGCGGTAGCCGCCGATCAACCGGTACACGGGCTGGCCGAGCGCGCGACCGGCCAGATCCCACAGCGCCTGTTCGACCGCGGCCAGCGCGCGGTCGGTCAGCTGACCGGCACTGCCGCGCTGCCAATGCTCCAGGCCGTGCCACAGCATCTCGCGCTGGAAAGGGTTCTGCCCGATCAGCACCTTGCGCACGAAGGCGTCGAGCACATGCGGGCGGATCACCTCGGGCGGGGCAAAGGCGTATCCCTTGTGGCCCTCGTCGGTCTCGATGGTCAGCATGGCCATCTTGCCGAGGCCTTCGGGACCGGGGTGCGAATGGCCGGCGGTATCGACCGACCGGCGGGTCGGATAGGTGAATTCGGTGCCGAG
>JAQGNA010000462.1 GCA_028292075.1 Rhodoferax sp.
GATTACCTCTTGCCAGGCAAGCACCTGTACCTGCTGTCCACGGGCACGGGCCTGGCGCCTTTTCTCAGCATCGTGCGCGACCCTGACACCTACGAGCGCTTCGACCAGGTGATCGTAGTGCATGGTGTGCGCCAGGTGGACGAACTGGCCTACCACGACATGCTCACAGAGCATCTGCCGGCGCACGAATTCCTCGGCGAAATGGTCACGAGCAAGCTCCGTTATTACCCCACGGTGACGCGTGAGCCTTACCGCAACATGGGGCGCATTACCGAACTGCTGGACAACGGCAAGCTGTTCCGTGACCTCGAACTGCCCGAGTTCGACCCCACCCAGGACCGTGTGATGCTGTGCGGCAGCCCTGGCATGCTGACCGACCTCAAGATCATGCTCGAGTCGCGCGGCTTCAAGGAAGGCAACACGTCCACGCCTGGTGACTTCGTGGTCGAACGTGCTTTTGTAGAAAAGTAGAGCGTCCTGGACAAACCGGCAAAATCCGGTATAGAATAGCGGCTGTCGCGGCTGTAGCTCAGTTGGATAGAGTACTTGGCTACGAACCAAGGGGTCGTGGGTTCAATTCCTGCCAGCCGCACCAATAAAGTGAAAACCTGCAATCGCAAGATTGCAGGTTTTTTGCTTTTTGGCCTTCCATCGTCCGTGGATCCCGCGGAAATTCGAAATTGGGCTTAAATACGTCCATGAGCAAAGCCTTCACCCGCGAGACCGATGGCGAGGTCGACGACGACGAATCTCCGGCGCTACCGCCCCTGCCAGCCGGTGGCAAGAACTACATCACCCCCGCTGGCTATCAGCGGCTGCGCGACGAGTTGCTTGATCTCATCGACAACGAGCGCCCGAAGATGGTCGAAGTGGTGCACTGGGCCGCAAGCAACGGCGACCGCTCGGAAAATGGTGATTACCACTACGGGAAGAAGCGCTTGCGCGAGATCGATCGGCGCATCCGGTTCCTGACCCAGCGCCTTGAGATTGCCGTGGTGGTCGACCCGAGCCTTCACCATGGCAACGACCAGATCTTCTTCGGCGCCACGGTGACCTATGCCGAAGAATCCGGCTTGCAGCGCACCATCACCATCTACGGCATCGACGAGGCGGACAACGCGCAGGGCCAGGTCAGCTGGGTTTCACCCATTGCGCGCACGCTCATCAAGGCGCGCCAGGGCGATGTCGTCAGGCTGGCTTCACCAGCGGGCTCGCAAGAGATCGAAGTGTTGCGGGTCACGTACCCAGCACCGCAACCTTGAGTCGCCTGGCAAATCAGCTGGCCGGCTTCGCTCGGACGGCGCGCAGCACGAAGGGCGTGCGGCGTAGTTGACGCAGCGCCACCTCGAGCTGGGCATGGTCGCGCACGGCGATCACGAAGCGCAGGTCGCTCGCGTTCTGGCCTTCGTCCTGTCCCATGTCCACATGGGTGATGTCGACCTCCGCCGAAGCCAGGGCCGCCGCCACCCTCGCCAGCACGCCTTTGCCGTTCGTCACGGTGATCACAATGCCTGTTTCGAAGAAGCGCACCGGTTCATCGGCCCAGTCAACCGAGATGAAGCGTTCGCTGTCCTTGTACTGCAGCCGCTTGGCGACCGCGCAGTCGTCGCAATGCACCACCAGGCCTTCGCCGCGTCCAAGGTAGCCGACGATGCCGTCCCCGGGTATGGGCCGGCAGCAACGCGCAAACTGCACCGAGGTGTTTTCGCTGCCGTCCAGCACCACCGCGCCTTGCGACACGGTTTCATGCGCCGTATAGCGTTCGCGGCTGAGCAACAGCGCGTCTGGCTTCTCGCCTGATTCGGTGAGCAGCAGCATCAACCGCTTGGCCACGATGCTGGCCACGCGCTTGCCCATGCTGATGTCGGTGAGCAATTCTGCACGGTTGCGGTTGCCGGTGAACCGCAGCAGCTTGTCCCACAAAGGCTGCGTCGTGGCGTCCACGTCTGGCAGGCGCTCCATGCCCTCTGCGCGCAACGCCTGCGTAAGCAGCTTTTCGCCCAGACTTTCCGAGTCGGTCAGCGCCATGCTCTTCAAATGATGGCGGATCTTCGATCGCGCACGGCCTGTGCGCACGAAGCCCAGCCAGGCTGGATTCGGCGCCGAGACGCTGGCGGTGATGACCTCGATCACGTCGCCGTTCTTGAGTTCGGTGCGCAGCGGCACCTGTTCGCCATTGATCTTCGCGGCAACGGTGCGGTCGCCCACATTGCTGTGGATTGCGTAGGCGAAGTCGACCACCGTCGCGCCGCGCGGCATGGCCATGATCTGGCTCTTGGGTGTAAAAACGTAGACCGCATCGGGGAACAGGTCAACCTTGACGTGGTCCCAGAACTCAGCGGCGTCACGCGTCTCGTGCTGGATGTCGAGCAGGGACTGCAGCCACTTGGTGCCCAGCCGGTCGGCCATGGCGGCATCGCCCTCGTTGGCCTTGTAGAGCCAGTGCGCGGCCACGCCGGACTCGGCCACCACGTGCATGGCCTCTGTACGCATCTGGAATTCGACGTTCACGCCCGACGGGCCGACCAACGTGGTGTGCAGAGACTGGTATCCGTTGAGCTTGGCAATGGCGATGTGGTCCTTGAAGCGGCCCGGCACCGGCTTGTACATCTGGTGCAGCAATCCCAGGGCCGTGTAGCAGTCGACCACGCTCGGAACGACCACCCGGAAGCCGTAGATGTCGGTCACCTGCGCGAAGCTGAGGTGCTTGTCCTCCATCTTCTGGTAGATCGAGTAGAGCGTTTTTTCACGGCCGGCGATGCGCACTTTCATGCCGGCGTTGGCGAAAACGGTCTCGACTTCCTGCTGGACTTTTTGAACGAGGTCGCGGCGCCGGCTTCTGGCCTTTGCCACCGCCTTCGACAGGATGCCGTAACGCCAGGGGCGCAGATAGCGGAAGGCCAGGTCCTGCAGCTCGCGATAGGTCTGGTTCAAGCCCAGGCGGTGGGCGATGGGGGCGTAGATGTCCAGCGTTTCAGAGGAGATGCGGGCCCACTTTTCGCGTGGCATGTCGCCCATGGTCCGCATGTTGTGCGTCCGATCGGCCAGCTTCACCAGAATGACGCGAACGTCGCGGGCCATGGCCAGCAGCATCTTGCGGAACGACTCGGCCTGGTTTTCCTCGCGGGTCGTGAAGTGCAGCTTGTCGAGCTTGGTCAGGCCATCGACCATCTCGGCCACCGGGGCGCCGAACCGTTCGATCAGTTCCGGCTTGGTGACGCCACAGTCTTCGATCGCATCGTGCAGCAACGCGGCCATCAGGGCCTGCGCATCGAGCTTCCAGGTTGCGCACTGCGCCGCAACGGCGATCGGATGGGTGATGTAGGGCTGGCCGTTGTTGCGCAACTGACCGAGGTGGGCCTCGTCGGCAAAACGATAGGCCTGCCGCACCTGTTCGATGCTGGCCGGGTCGAGGTACTGCAGGCTGGCCACCAGCGCGGCGAAGCTGGCGGCAGCGGCATTGGCCGCGGCGGGATTGGGAGCCTGGCGCGCCTTTTTGGCGCGCGCAGCGTGCGAGCCGTCGATGGAAGGGGTTGACGCGTCACTCATGGCACTGAATATAGCGTGGCTCGGCCCAAGGCATTTTCGCCAATAAAAAAGCACCGACGCGCGGTGCTTTCTATCGTGCAGGAGAAGGGGCCGTTCAGGACGGAACCTTCTTCAGCATCTCCAGGCCAACCTTGCCGGCGGCGATTTCGCGCAGCGCCGTCACGACCGGCTTGTTCTTGCTCTCAATCTTGGGGGCATGGCCCTGGCTGAGCATGCGTGCGCGGTACGTGGCCGCCAGCACCAGCTGGAAGCGGTTGGGGATCTGTTCGAGACAATCTTCGACGGTGATGCGGGCCATGAATTTCTCCGGAAAATGAGTGGTGCGGGCGTCCTGCCGAGGGCGCTAGCCGATGTTCAAGGATTTAAAGGTGTCGCTTCTGGCACGGCGCTGCGCCAGAAATTTGAGCCGTTGGGCGTGGACGATGGCTTTCAGGTCGAAAACCGCCCTGTCAAATAACTCGTTGATTATAACGAAGTCGAATTTTGACGCCTGCGCCATTTCAATGGCGGCATTCTTCAGGCGCAATTCGATCACGTCGGGTGTGTCTTCACCCCGGCGTTCGAGTCGGGATCGAAGCTCTTCCCAGCTGGGCGGCAGGATGAAAATCAACACGGCGTTGGCGAAGATCTGCTTGATCTGGATGGCGCCCTGGAAGTCGATCTCGAGAATGACATCGGCGCCCTGTGCGATGCGATCTTCGATGGCTTTTTTGGACGTGCCATAGCGGTTGCCGTGCACTTCCGCCCATTCGAGAAAGGCGTCGCCCTTGACCATGGCGTCGAACTCCTCCTTCGAGGCGAAGAAGTATTCACGTCCGTGCTTCTCCTGGCCACGCGGGGCGCGGGTGGTGTGCGAGACCGAGGGCTGTACTTTCGAGTCCAGTTCGAGCAGGGCCTTGACCAGGCTCGACTTGCCAGCGCCGCTCGGCGCGGCCACAACGATCAGATTTCCGGGGTAGTCCATGGTCAACGGCGCATCACGCTATCAATAAAGTAGCGCTATTCTATATTTTGAACCTGCTCTCTCAACTGTTCGATCAAGACTTTCATTTCGACCGAGATGCGTGTGAGCTCCAGCGCGGCTGATTTCGACCCCATGGTGTTGGCCTCGCGGTGCAGTTCCTGGATCAGAAAATCGAGTCGTTTCCCGACCTCACCACCCTTGGTGATCAGACGCTGGATCTCTTCAAGATGCGAGTTCAGCCGCGTGAGTTCTTCCGCCACGTCGATGCGGATGGCGAACGCCGTGGCTTCGCTCAAAGCGCGCTCCTGGGCGGCTTCGGGCAGCGCCGTGCCTTCCGACAACGCCATGGCGTCTTTCCAGCGTTCAACGAAGCGTTGGCGCTGTTGCTCCACCAGTTGTGGCACCAGAGGAAGTGCCTGTTGCACCAGCGCATGCAGCTGGGTCACATGGCCGGTCAGCATGGTGGCCAGCCGCGCGCCTTCGCGTTGGCGGGCCTGCATCAGTTCTTTCACCACCTTTTCAGCCAGGGGAACAACGGCATCTGCCCAGTCCTGAGCCGGTGCCTGCTCGCCCGCGGACAGGCGGATCACGTCGGCCACGCTCAGAGGCTGCGCCGTTGGCAACCAGGCGCGCACGGAGTCCTGCACGGAATTGAGCCGCTGCATGAGCTTGACCGACGGTTCGGTCAGCGCGCCTGAAGCCGTTTGTTCCACCGACGCGCGGACTTCCACCTTGCCGCGCTTCAGCTTGGCCTGGAGCAAATCGCGGAGTGCCGGTTCATGGCTGCGGAGTTCGTCGGGCAGGCGAAAGGAGAGGTCCAGAAAGCGGCTGTTGACCGATCGGATCTCGAGCCCGAGACGCCTCGCAGGCGCCGGCTTGGCGTCGGTTTCCGTGGTGTTGGAGGCTGTGCTGTGCTGCGCACTGGCATAGCCAGTCATGCTGTAAACTG
>JAQGNA010000480.1 GCA_028292075.1 Rhodoferax sp.
TCGATCATCAACGGCGAGAGTTTGCTCAACGACGCCGTGGCACTGCTGATCTTCGGCGTGGCTACGTCGGTCGGCATGATGGGCGATGCGCCCTCCAGCGAAGGTGCGCAGGACACGGTGTCCGCGATGTCGCGATGGCTTCACGTGCTGCCGCCGTTGGCCATTGCCGTGCCGGGCGGCGCCCTGCTCGGCTATGCGCTGGGCCGGCTGTACCGCTGGATCTCGCCGCACTTCGCCGGCACCCGCTCGGCCATCATTCTGCAGTTCACCGCCACCTTTGCGGCATGGCTGTTCGCCGAGCGGCTGCACCTGTCGGCCATTCTGACCATCGTCGTCTTCGGCATGACGGTGGCCCGTGACGCGCCCGCACGCATCTCTGCCCGGGACCGCATTCATTCCAATGCCATCTGGGACGCGGCGGTGTTCATTCTCAATGTGCTGGCGTTCTTTCTCATGGGCATGCAGGCGCGCAGCATCTTGCTCGGGCTGGACGGTCCGGCGCTATGGCAGGCCTTGAGGTTCGCCGGGCTGGTGCTGGGCTTGGTGATCGCCGTCAGGCTGGCCTGGGTGCTCTGCTACGGCGCGCTGGTGCGCCGGTTTCGGCACTCGCTGGAAGAGAAGGATGTGCAGGCGCCGTCTTGGCGCATCGGCGTGCTGGTGGGTTGGTCGGGCATGCGTGGCCTGGTCACACTGGCCACCTCGTTCGCCTTGCCCGCCGCGTTTCCGGCGCGCGACCTGATCGTGCTCAGTGCCTTCACTGTGGTGCTCGGCACGCTCGTGCTGCAGGGGTTCACCATCGGCCCGCTGATTCGCCGCCTGCGCATCAAGCCCGACAAGAGCTTCAATGCCGAAGTGGCCGACGCGCGCATTGCCATGCTGGCGGCGGCGCAGAAGCTGCTGGACACCGAATCCGGCAAGCCAGCAGACGCGGTCCGAGAAGAATACGCCGAGGCCACGCGTGCCGCCCAGAAGGCCCGCGACGCCGACGAAGCGGCACTTGTCACCATCCACGACAGCCTTCGCCTGAATGCCATTGCCACGCAGCGCGAAGTGCTCACCAGGCTGAGGCATGAGGGCCAGATCGAGGAAGACGCCTACCGCCACCTGCAGGAAGAACTCGATTTGCACGAGCTCAGCGCCACCGACTCAGGCCAGTTCAGGTTGACCGGCTTTTGAAGGTGGACTGATCAAAAGAAAAAGGGCCTCAAGGGCCCTTCATGAACGCGGCCGGTGAGGCCGCAGTTCCGGCGATCAGGCGTTGTTGTCCGAGGCGGGCGTTGCCTGCTTTGCACCGCGGCCGCCACGGCTCTTGGAGCCGGCTGCGCGGGCTTCTTCGGAGGTGAATTCGTGCGCGTTGCCGCTGGCATGTGCTGCGCGACCACCTTCGCTTGCAATACGACGCTGCTGTGCCGGGTCCATTGCAGCGAAACCGCGGGCAGCTTTCTTGCCGCCACCCGTGCTGGGGTCGGTGTTGGTGGCAGGGGCAAGGACCTGGCTTGTTGTGGGGTTCACCATTGTTAACTCCTGAAGGTTGAAAGTTGCTCCGGCAAGTGCGCCGGCCCTCAGGTAATGGCAAGGGTCGTGCCCGCTCGACGATTCGGTTTGAATTTGAAACAATTCAACGGTAGAAAGCGGCGAATATGATCTTGTCGTCAAAAAAGATAGCATCGATTCCAGCCACTCGGCCGTTCACGGCTGGACAGCTGATTGCGCGACAGTAGCCGTCGGTTTTCTTCTCAAGTTGATGTAGGCGGCCCGCTCGACTTGTGTCCGTATCGATACGGTCGAGCCCGGCAAACTTTGCGGTAAACCTTACCGTCGAGCTACACGAATCGGCAAACTCGACCGGTTCGAACCGGCAAATCTGAATGGCGGGTCGTTTTTTCGCAGCGGCACGCGGTGTAAAAGCGTCGCGGCTTGCGCCTACAAGCGGTTGGGAGGCTATCCGCTGCAGACCTCGGCGGGCAGCGGCCAGAGTGGCTCATGCATTCAACGCCACCTTCCCCCACGCTCGACGCCCCGATGAGCTTGCTTGCAGAACAGGACATCCACTTTTTCCGTGAAGGGACCCACACCCGGCTGGGCGAAAAGCTCGGAGGCCACCTCGACCCCGGTGGCCAGGGCGCCACCTTTGCGGTGTGGGCACCCAATGCCGCGCACGTGAGCGTGGTCGGTGACTGGAACGGCTGGAACGGGGACGCCACCAAGCTGTCACCACGCGTTGACGGCAGTGGAATCTGGGAAGGCCGGGCCGCGGAAGCGCGGCATGGCGATGTGTACAAGTACCGCGTCCACAGCCGACACGACGGCTATGTGGCCGACAAGGCCGACCCCTATGCCCTGAGCGCCGAGTTGCCGCCGGCCACCGGCTCCCGACTTTGGTCGCTCGATTTCGAATGGACCGACGACGCTTGGCTCAGCGCGCGCAACGAAGCAGCGGCCAGCGACAAGCCGATGTCGATCTACGAGGTGCATGCTGGCTCATGGCGGCGCCCGCAAGGGAACGAAACCGGTTTCCTGAACTACCGGGAGCTGGCGCATGCGCTGGCCGACCACGTCAGCGCCCTGGGCTTCACGCATGTCGAATTGATGCCGCTGACCGAGCATCCGTTCTATGGCTCCTGGGGTTATCAGGCCACGGGTTACTTCGCGCCCACTGCCCGCTATGGCACGCCGCAGGACTTCATGTATTTCGTCGATCACCTGCACAGCCGCGGCATCGGGGTGATTCTCGACTGGGTGCCATCGCACTTCCCGACGGACGAGCACGGATTGCAGTACTTCGACGGCACCCATCTTTACGAGCATGCCGACCCGCGCCAGGGCTTCCATCCCGAGTGGAACTCGAGCATCTTCAACTACGGCCGCAACGAGGTGAAGAGCTTCCTGCTGTCATCGGCGCTCTTCTGGTTGCGCCAGTACCACTGCGACGGCTTGCGGGTCGATGGCGTGGCGTCGATGCTCTACCTGGACTACGCGCGGCAGCCGGGCGAATGGATCCCCAACACTTTCGGGGGGCGCGAGAACCTCGAAGCAGTCGAAATCCTGCGCGCCTTGAACACCGCCGTGCACCGCGATCATCCCGGCACGGTGACCATCGCCGAAGAATCGACCGCCTGGCCCGGCGTCTCGGGCAGTGTCGAGAGCGGCGGCCTCGGCTTCGACATGAAGTGGAACATGGGCTGGATGC
>JAQGNA010000161.1 GCA_028292075.1 Rhodoferax sp.
GAACTCGCTCTTCGGGATCGGGCCGATGATGCCGAAGTGGTTGCGCGTGGGCTTCATGAAGACCGGAATCGCGCCGGTCATGATGATCGCGTGCAGGATCGACTTGTGGCAGTTGCGGTCGACCACCACGACGTCGTCCGGCGCCACGGTGTGGTGCCAGACCATCTTGTTGCTGGTGCTTGTGCCGTTGGTGACGAAGAAGCAGTGGTCGGCGTTGAAGATGCGTGCGGCGTTGCGCTCGCTCGCGGCCACCGGGCCGGTGTGGTCGAGCAGCTGGCCGAGCTCCTCGACCGCGTTGCAGACGTCCGCGCGCAGCATGTTCTCGCCGAAGAACTGGTGGAACATCTGGCCCACCGGGCTCTTGAGGAACGCCACGCCGCCCGAGTGCCCCGGGCAGTGCCACGAGTACGAGCCGTCCTCGGCGTAGTCGATCAGCGCCTTGAAGAACGGCGGCTGCACGCCTTCGAGATAACTCTTGGCCTCGCGGATGATGTGGCGCGCCACGAACTCCGGCGTGTCCTCGAACATGTGGATGAAGCCATGCAGCTCCCGCAGGATGTCGTTCGGAATGTGGCGCGAGGTCTTGGTCTCGCCGTAGACGTAGATCGGCACGTCGAGGTTCTTGCGGCGCACTTCCTCGATGAAGTGGCGCAGGTTCAGCACGGCCGGGTCGAGGTCGGGCCCGGGCGAGAACTCCTCGTCGTCGATCGACAGGATGAAGGCGCTGGCGCGGCTCTGCTGCTGCGCGAACTGCGAGAGGTCGCCGTAGCTGGTCACCCCCAAAACCTCGAAACCTTCGCTCTCGATGGCCTGCGCCAGGGCACGGATGCCCAGGCCCGACGTGTTTTCGGAGCGGAAATCCTCGTCGATGATGACGATGGGGAAACGAAACTTCATGGGGCGGCCTCCGGCCTGAAAGGTCAAAACATCAAAACAGGCGCGCAGTGTAAGGAAATAAAGTGACAGCCCCCGGGAACAGTCGGGAATCTGCCCGAAAATGTCGTGTAGCCCACACAACCGGAGACCCCATGGCCCAGGCAACGATTTGGTGGCTTTTGTCAGGCGTCGCCATCGCGGCAGAGCTGGTCACCGGCACCTTCTACCTGTTGATGCTGGCGCTCGGGCTGGCCTCAGCGGCGCTCACCGCCCATGCCGGGGGCGCCATCGTCTCGCAGACTCTGGTCGCGGCCATGGTGGGCGGCGGCGCCGTCATTGCGTGGCACCTGTTGCGCGGACGGCGGGCCAACGGCCCGCCCGCCAGCGCCAACCGCAACGTCAACCTGGACATCGGCGAAACCGTTTTCGTGGAAGCCTGGCTGCCCGATGGCACCGGCAGCGTGCACTACCGCGGCGCGCGGTGGACGGTGGTGCACCGGCCAGACGCCGTGCCGGCCACCGGTCCGCACCGGGTGACAGAAGTCATCGGCAACCGACTTGTGGTTGAAGCGCTCTAGCGCCGGGACCACTTCTTCACTTCATCTTTACTTGTTCGACGCCATCACCCCTAGAAAGCCACATGCTACTTGCCCTTCTCGTCGTCATCATCGCGGCCATCTTCATCATCCGTGCTGTCAAGGTCGTGCCGCAGCAGAACGCATGGGTGGTGGAACGTCTCGGCAAATACCACGCGACCCTCACGCCGGGCCTCAACATCCTCATCCCCTTCGTCGACCGCCTGGCCTACAAACACAGCCTGAAGGAGATCCCGCTCGACATCCCGAGCCAGGTCTGCATCACCCGCGACAACACCCAGCTGCAGGTCGACGGCATCCTGTATTTCCAGGTGACCGACGCCATGCGGGCGAGCTATGGTTCGTCGAACTACATCATGGCCATCTCGCAGCTGGCGCAGACTTCCCTGCGCAGCGTGATCGGCAAGCTCGAGCTCGACAAGACCTTCGAGGAACGCGACATCATCAACGCGCAGGTGGTGGCTGCCATCGACGAGGCCGCGCTGAATTGGGGCGTGAAGGTGTTGCGCTACGAGATCAAGGACCTCACGCCGCCCAAGGAAATCCTGCACGCCATGCAGGCACAGATCACCGCCGAACGTGAGAAGCGCGCGTTGATCGCCGCATCCGAAGGGCGGCGCCAGGAGCAGATCAACATTGCCACCGGCGAGCGTGCTGCCTTCATCGCCCGCTCCGAAGGCGAGCAGCAGGCGGTGATCAACAAGGCCCATGGCGAAGCGGCTTTCATCACGGCCGTGGCGCAGGCGAATGCCGAGGCCATCGAACGCGTGGCGGCGGCCATCCGGCAGCCAGGCGGCGAACAGGCCGTCCAGTTGAAGATCGCGGAAAAGGCGGTCGAGGCCTACAGCCGGGTCGCCGCCGACGCCACCACCACCTTGGTGGTGCCGAGCAACATGACCGAAACGGCCGCCCTCATCGCGTCGGTGATGAAGATGGTCCAGGCGAACCGAACACCATGAACAGCACCCACTTGCTTGTCCGCCCGGCTCGCTCTACCCGTGCGGTCGCAGGGGCGCGACCATGAGCGACATGCCGGCTGACGACGAAAGGACTTTGATGGAACACAACGTCTTGGGCTCCGAACTCGTACCCTGCTCCTACGCGCCGCTCACCGGCTACTTCCGGGACGGTTGCTGCAACACCGACGACAGCGACCTGGGTGCCCACGTCATCTGCACCAAGGTGACCGCCGAGTTCCTGGCTTTTTCGCTGGCCCGCGGCAACGACCTGACCACTCCCCAGCCGGCCTGGCGTTTCAACGGACTGAAGCCCGGCGACCGCTGGTGCCTCTGCGCGAACCGCTGGAAAGAAGCTTTCGAAGCCGGCTGCCCGCCGCATGTCGTGCTTGAGTCCACCCACATCCGCGCGCTCGAATTCGTGCTGCTCGAAGATTTGGAACGCCATGCCGTTCCCGGCCGGAACCCGTCCAGATGACTGCTATAATTTGAGGCTCTGGAGCGGTGGATGAGCGGTTTAAGTCGCACGCCTGGAAAGCGTGTGAGGGTTAATAGCCCTCCGCGGGTTCGAATCCCGCCTGCTCCGCCAGAAAATCGAAAAACACGGACCCTTGTGGTCCGTGTTTTTTTTTGCTTGTACCGAACCCGAGGCATGAGCGAATCGCACGCGCCGGATTGCAAGCGACGCAGAAGCAGGCGTCTTGGGCCTACGTCGTTCGTACGGTGTGGCGTAGCGGATGGCGCAAATAGAAACGGTCATTCGACCTCTCTCCGATCACATGGCGGTAATCGGTCCAATCCTGTTGAGATGGCTCCAACGCGGTGTTGTAATCGACGCCCTCGAGCCCATCAACCGCGCAGGAAAGCCGCCATGTCAAAACCAATCTCCGTCAATTACGCGGCAGGCAAATTCCGCATCGTTTCGGCGCCATCCTCTGGTGTTCGGTTCGACCCGCCGTCATCGTTTGCGGCTGGCACGGCTTCTGGCAGACGCGCCCTGCTGGTCTGCCTGCTGCCGGCCATGCTGACCGCTTGCAGCGCCCTGGGGGGCGGCGGTGGCGGCGGCGGTGACGCGCCGGCGCAAAAGGAGCCGGCCAAGCTC
>JAQGNA010000163.1 GCA_028292075.1 Rhodoferax sp.
CGCGGCGTCGCAAGGCACGAGTTGACGCAGCGCAGTCAGCAGGCGCCGGTAGCGCTCATGCTCGCCCAGGTCGCGCGAGAGGTCGGCCACCAGCGGGACCAGGGCGTGGAGCAGGGCGGAAGGCGTCATATTGACGTCGATTGTGTCAGAACGACCTGTTGTGGTGGTGAGTCTTATCGACCTATGTGGTGATAAGGCGTTGATCCATAAGGCCTGGCCCGCTGGCACCGCACTTGCAATGCCCAGGCATCGTTCATTCCCAAAGGATATCGCCATGCTCACCGCCGACCAGCGCGCCATCGTCAAATCCACCGTGCCCTTGCTCGAAGTGGGCGGCGAAGCGCTCACCACGCACTTCTACAAACTGCTGCTGTCCGAATACCCCGAGGTGCAGCCGTTGTTCAACCAGGCCCACCAGGCCAGTGGCGCGCAGCCGCGGGCGCTGGCCTACGGCGTGCTGATGTATGCCAAGCACATCGACCAGCTGGAGGCCATCGGCGACCTGGCGGGGCGCATCGTCAACAAGCATGTGAGCCTGCAGATCGAGCCCCGCCACTACCCGATGGTCGGCACCTGCCTGTTGCGGGCCATCCGCGAGGTGCTGGGCGCCGACGTGGCCACTGACGCGGTGATCGATGCCTGGGGCGCCGCTTACGGCCAGCTGGCCGACATCCTGATCGGCGCCGAGGAACAGGCCTATGCGGCGAACGCGGCGGCCACCGGCGGCTGGCGCGGTGCGCGTGGCTTTCGCGTGGCGAAGAAGGTGATCGAAAGCGCCGAGATCACTTCGTTCTACCTGGCACCGGTGGACGGCGGCCCGGTCATGACGCACCAGCCCGGCCAGTACATCGGCCTTCGCGCAGTGGTCAACGGCCGCGAGGAGCGCCGCAACTATTCGCTGTCGGCCTTGCCGAACGGGCGCGACTACCGCATCAGCGTGAAGCGCGAGGCCGGCGGCACGGTGTCGAACTGGCTGCACGACCGTCTGCCCGAGGGCGGCGAGATCGAACTGTTTCCGCCGGCCGGCGCGTTCACGCTGGCCCAGGGCCACAAGCCGGTGGTGCTGATCAGCGGCGGCGTCGGCATCACGCCCACGCTGCCCATGCTGCACGCGGCCCTGGCCAGCGAGCGGGCGGTGCACTTCATCCATTGCGCGCGCAATGCCGGCGTGCATGCCTTCCGCGAGGTGGTGGACGGCCTGGCCACGCGGCATCCGCGGCTGCGGCATTTCTATTGCTACGACGAGGCCGGCGCGGCCGCGCATGCCGTGGGCCGGCTGGACGAAGCACGCCTGGCCCACTGGCTGCCGGCCGACCGCGACGTCGATGCCTACTTGCTCGGCCCCACGCCCTTCATGGCCTCGGTGAAGCGCAGCCTCAAGGCGCTGGGCGTGCCCGAATCGCAGACCCGCCACGAGTTTTTCGGGCCTGCGGCCGAGCTGCAGTAACCCGCCTGGGCCGGGGTCGAAGCCGGCCCGAGGTTGACGGCTGGCATGGCGCGGGAAGAATGTGGGCATGCCACCGATTCCCCGTTCCGTGCGTTTGTCATCGGCCGTTGATTCCGACGCGCCCCTGATGCGCCGTCGCGGGCTGGCTGGCCTTGCCGGCTTCTGGCTGGCAGCCGTTCTTCCCGGCTGGGCGCAAGGTCCGGCCGCATCAGCCCCGGAGCGCCACACCGCCATGCCCACCCGTCCCATTCCCTCCACCGGCGAGCCGCTGCCCGTCATCGGCTGCGGCACCTACATCGGCTTCGACGCGGCGCCCGGCAGTGCTGCCGCCGCGCAGCTGCCGGGTGTGCTCGACGCGCTGTTCACCGCCGGTGGCACGGTCATCGACAGCTCGCCGATGTACGGTCGCGCCGAGGCCGCCGTGGGCGATCTGCTGGCCGCGCGGCCCGGTCCACCAGGGTCATTTCAGCCGTTCCTGGCGACCAAGGTGTGGACCAGCGGTCGAGAGGCAGGCATCGCGCAGATGGAACAGTCGTTCGAGCGGCTGCGCACCCGCCGCATCGACCTGATGCAGGTTCACAACCTGGTCGACTGGCGCACGCACTGGCCCACACTGCGGCGCTGGAAGGACGAGGGCCGGCTGCGCTACATCGGCATCTCGCATTACACGCCCTCGGCCTATGCGGAGGTGGAGGCGGTGCTTCGGTCGGAGCGTCTCGATTTCTTGCAGATCAACTACGCGCTGGACGACCGCACCGCCGCCGAACGGTTGCTGCCGCTGGCGCAGGAGCGCGGCGTGGCGGTGCTGGTGAACCAGCCCTTCGGTGGCGGCGGCCTGCTGCGCCGGCTGAGCGCGCAGCCGCTGCCCGGGTGGGCGGCCGAGATCGGCGCCACCAGTTGGGCGCAGCTGCTGCTGAAGTTCGTGCTGGCGCATCCGGCCGTGACCTGCGCCATCCCCGGCACGGGCCGGCCCGAACACATGCGCGACAACGCCGCCGCTGCGCTGGGCCGGCTGCCCGACCTGGCCTTCTGGCGCACGCACCAGGGCCTCATCAGCGGCTGACTTCCGCGCCGCATGGGGGCCGCGCCGCCTTACTTCGGCAACGCGTAGGCGATCACATAGTCGCCGGCCTTGGTGCCCAGGGAGCCATGGCCGCCGGCCACCACCAACACGTACTGCCGGCCGTCGGCGCCGGTGTAGCTCATGGGCGTGGCCTGCGCGCCGGCCGGCAGGCGGCTCTGCCACAGCTGCTCACCGTTGGCCACGTCATAGGCGCGCAGGTAGTAGTCGATGGTGCCCGACAGGAAGGCCACGCCGCCCGCGGTAACGACGGGGCCGCCCAGGTTGGGCACGCCCATCTTGAATGGCACCGGGATCGGCGACTGGTCGCGCACCGTGCCGTTCTTGTGCATCCACGCGACCTTGCCGGTGCGAAGGTCCGCGCCGGCCACATAGCCCCATGGCGGCGCCTGGCAGGGCACGCCCAGTGGCGACAGGAAGGCCCGCAGCTTGATGGCATACGGCGCGCCGAAGTTCTCGTTCAGCGCGGGCAGGCTGCCCTTGGGCACGTCGCCGTTCTGCACGAACATCGAGGTCGCGTCGGTGCGCGGCACCAGCTGCGACACGAAGGCCAGGTAGGTGGGCGTGGCGAACACCGACTGCCGGTCCGGGTCGACCGCTACGCCGCCCCAGTTGAACACGCCGAAGTTGCCCGGGTAGATGAGCGAGCCCTGCAGGCTCGGCGGCGTGAATCGGCCGTCGTAGCGCAGCTGGTGGAAGGCGATGCGACAGGCCAGCTGGTCGAACATGGTGGCGCCCCACATGTCGGCGCCGGTGAGCCGCGGCGGGTCGAACGACAGGCCGGACTTCGGCTGCGTGGCCGCGGCCTTGTCGTCGGCCACGGCGCCCTGCGGCGCGGGCTGCTCGGTCACCGGCAGCACGGGCGTGCCGGTGCGCCGGTCGAGCACGAACAGCTCGCCCTGCTTGGTCGGCTGCACCAGGGCCGGCACGGTGCTGCCGTTGACGGTCAGGTCGATGAGGCTCGGCTGGGCCGGCACGTCGTAGTCCCACAGGTCGTGGTGCACGGTCTGGAAGCGCCAGCGCGCCTTGCCGGTGGCCAGATCGAGCGCCACCACGGCCGACGAATACTGTTCCACCGAGGGGCTGCGGTTGCCGCCCCACTGGTCGGGCGGCTGGTTGCCCAGCGGCACATAGACCAGGCCGAGCGCCTCGTCCACGCTCGAGATCGACCAGCTGTTGGGCGAGTTCGGCGTGTAGCGCTGGCCGGGCGCGATGGGCGCGGTGGCGTCGGGGTTGCCCGAGTCCCAGTTCCATACCAGGGCGCCGGTTTCGATGTCGAAGGCGCGGATCACGCCCGACTGCTCGTTGACCGAGACGTTGTCGAGCACCGTGCCGCCCACGATGATGAGGTTGCGCGTGACCACCACCGGCGAGGTCGAGTAGTAGGCGCCGGGCTTCAGGTTGGGCATGTGGGCCCACAGATCGATCTGCCCGCGCCCGCCGCCAAAGCTGCTGCAAACGGCGCCGGTGTTGGGGTCCAGCGCGATCACGCGGCCATCAGCGGTGGGCATGAACAGCTTGGCCGGGCATTCGGCCGTGCTGCGCGCGGTGGACGCCGCCTGCGGCAGGTTGGGCTGGCCCGAAACGGCGATGCTGGCCGGGTCGACCGCTGTGGCCGCGGCCGCGCTGGGCTGGGCCGGCGCGGGCTGGTAGGAGAGGCCCCGGCAGGTCAGGTGCTGCAGCGCCAGCGCGTTCTGGATCTGCGGGTCATAGCGCCAGCGTTCGGCGCCGGTGGTGGCATCGAGCGCGATCACCGACTGGTGCGGGGTGCAGAAGTAAAGCGTGTTGCCGACCTTCAACGGCGTGGTCTCGAAGGTCGTCTCCACCGGGTCGCCCTCTCGGCCGCGCACGTCGCCGGTGCGGTACTGCCAGGCCACCTCCAGGCCCTTGACGTTCTCGGGCGTGATCTGTTTCACGGGGCTGTAGCGCTGGCCATAGGACGTGCCGCCGTAGGCGTGCCATTCACCGGGCGGCACCGGCCCACCGACGCCCGGCGTGGCGGTGCCCGTGGGCGCCGTGGAGATTGCCGCATTGGCCGGGGCTGGCAGGCTGCCCTCGATGTGGTGCGCGTCGCGGAACCATGAGGCGACCGACACCACGACGAACAGGGCCAGCGCGGCGGTCAGCGCCGCACGGCCACCGCCCAGTCCCCCAAGCTCTCTGATACCCCTCGTACCACCGGGTCCACCGAGACCGCCGGGACCACCAGGACCACTTGCCAGCGGCCGCTTGACCCAGCGTGTCAACAGCAGAAGACCCAGTACGAAGATCACGTCGTTGCGCGCGGCCAGCGGCCACCAGTCGAGCCCCACTTCCCAGAGCGACCAGGCCAGGGTCACCAGCACCAGGCCGGCATAGACCCACAGCGCCGT
>JAQGNA010000544.1 GCA_028292075.1 Rhodoferax sp.
TTGCCGGCAAGGCGACGAGCCTGAACGACCTGCTGGCGCAGAACCCCAACTTCAACCGCGGGCAACTGGGCCGCGACCTGGCTGCGCTTTATTTCGACGGGGCGATCGCCGCTTCGCATGTGGACGTGGCCTGGCTGCCCGCAGAAGGCATGTCCCATCACTCGGCGCTGCTGGGCTGACGGAGGGGCGCGGCCTGTGCTGCGCGCCGGTCAGCCCAGCGCCGCCAGCAGGCGGGTGTGCACGTTGCCGAAGCCGCCATTGCTCATGCAGACGATATGGTCGCCGGGTTGTGCGGCGGCGCGCACCTGACCGACCAGCGTGTCGATGTCGCCGGCAACCTGGGCCCGGTCGCCGATGGGCGCCAGGGCTTCGTCGGCGTCCCAGCCAAGGCCGCCGGAATGGCAGAAAGACAGGTCTGCCGCCGCCAGGCTCCAGGGCAGTTGCGCCTTCATGGCCCCAAGCTTCATGGTGTTGCTTCGGGGCTCGAACACCGCCAGGATGCGCGGCCCGTCGCCCAGTTTCCGCCGAAGCCCGTCGAGCGTGGTGCGGATGGCGGTCGGATGGTGGGCAAAATCATCGTAGACCGTGATGTCGCCCTGCGGCCGAGCCACGGTGCCCCGCACCTCCATGCGCCGCTTCACGTTCTGGAAGCCACCCAGCGCCTCGGCCGCCTGTTGCGGCGGCACGCCGACGTGCTCGGCGGCAGCCATGGCCGCGAGCGCGTTCATCTGGTTATGACGGCCGGTCAGGGGCCACTGCACCCGCGCCACGGCCTCGGCCTGGTGCCGCACGGCGAAGTCGGACGCCTCGCCGTCGGCCGACCAGTCGCCTCCCTCGCCGAAGCTGGCGGTCTGGCTCCAGCAGCCCTGGTCGAGCACCCGGCGCAGGCTGGCCTCTTGTGTGTTGTAGACCACCCGCCCGCTCGCCGGTACGGTGCGGATCAGGTGGTGAAATTGCCGTTCGATGGCGGCCAGGTCGTCAAAGATGTCGGCATGGTCGAATTCAAGGTTGTTCAGCACTGCCGTGCGAGGACGGTAGTGAACGAACTTGCTGCGCTTGTCGAAGAATGCGGTGTCGTACTCATCTGCCTCGATGACGAACGGCGCGGAAGCGTTGCCCAGCCGCGCCGAAACTGAAAAATTGAGCGGAACGCCGCCCACCAGGAACCCCGGCGCCAGGCCGGCGCTTTCGAGGATCCAGCTCAGCATCGCCGTGGTGGTGGTCTTGCCGTGGGTGCCCGCCACCGCCATCACGTGCCGGCCTTGCAGCACGTGCTCCGACAGCCACTGCGGCCCGCTGGTGTAAGGCAGGCCGGCGTCGAGGATGGCTTCCATCAGGGGAAATTTCGGCGCGCCTTGCTTCGAAGAGGTGCTGCCAGCCTCGGCGCCGGGGACTGCCATTCTTGCCCTTGAGACGACGTTGCCGACCACGAACATGTCGGGCCGAAGTCCCAGTTGATCCGCCCCGAAGCCTTCGATCAGTTCAATGCCGAGGCCGCGCAACTGGTCGCTCATCGGCGGATAGACGCCGCTGTCGCAGCCGGTCACCCGGTGGCCGGCCTCGCGGGCCAACGCGGCCACGCCGCCCATGAAGGTGCCACAGATACCCAGGATGTGAATGTGCATGAGCGGATTCTAGGTTGCGGAACGTGGCCCGCCGGCCCCCGCAAAGCGTGCCAGAATCGCCCGATGGACACCCTCGCATCCGAGATTGCCGCCACTGCGGCGCGCATGGTGGTGGAAGAAGGCCTGGAATACGGGCCGGCCAAGCGGCGTGCCGTCAAGCAGATGGGGCTGCCCTCCCGCACCAAACTGCCGGGCAACGACGTGGTCGAAGACGCGGTCCGCGAATATGTCGAACTTTTCTGCGCCGACACCCAGCCGGGGGAGTTGCGGGCCTTGCGCGAACTCGCCCTGACCTGGATGGAGCGCATGGCGGCCTTTCGGCCCCACCTTGGCGGCTCCGTCTGGCACGGTACCGCCACCCGACTTTCCGACATCTACATCCAGCTGTTCTGCGATGACTCCAAATCTGCGGAGATCGCGCTGATCGACAAACGGGTCGATTACCAGCCGACTACCGTGCAGGGTCTGCACGGTGAGCCGGTGGAGGCGTTGAGTTTCAGCAGCCTGTGCCCGGCGCTGCGCGAACACGTGGGCGTCCACCTCATGGTCTATGACCTGGACGACCTGCGCGGCGCCTTGCGGCATGACGCGAAAGGCCGTAGCCCGCGCGGTGACATGGCGGCTGTGCAGCGTTTGCTGCATGATGCGCCCCCATGAAACCGACCCCTACCGAAGCCGGCCGCGCGGCGCAATCCCCGCTTGCAACGACTCCACAATCTGCTTCCAACCGCCGGCGCTGGCTGGTGGGTGGGGTCGCCGCGGTGGCCGCGATGGGCGGCGGCACGCTCGCCTGGATGCGCAACCGTACCGGTCCGGCCCTCACCGACGCCGAAGCTGCCTTGTGGGCACTCAAGCTCGACACCCCGACCGGCCAGTTGCTGCCGATTGACGGGTTTACAGTAAAACCACTCGTGGTGAACTTTTGGGCCACGTGGTGCCCGCCATGCGTTGAAGAGTTGCCGCTTTTGGACCGTTTTCAGCGCGAAAACGCGGCAAAAGGCTGGCAAGTGGTCGGTTTGGCGATCGATCAGCCGAGCGCCGTGCGAGGGTTCCTGCAAAAAACTCCGGTCGCTTTTCCGATCGGGATGGCCGGTTTCGGCGGGACCGATCTCGTGCGATCTCTCGGCAACCTGACTGGCGGCTTGCCCTTCACGGTGGTGCTCGGCGCGGAGGGCTCTGTGCGCCACCGTAAAATGGGCCAGCTCAGCACCACCGATCTAGCGATGTGGACCTCGCTGCGCTAGTCCGACGCCGCACCGTGTTGCGCGCCAATTGACTTACGTTTTGACGCTTTTTGAAATAAATTAGAAGAATTAAGCGTCAGTTGTGTGAAATTAGAGTAGATTTCACGTCTTTTCGTAAGACGTGGCTGGAGATTTTATGGATTTGCGCAAACTCAAAACCCTGATCGACTTGGTGTCCGATTCCAACGTGTCGGAGCTGGAGATCACCGAGGCCGAAGGCAAGGTTCGCATTGTCAAAGGTGGCACTGCGGTTTACCAACAGGCCATGCCAATGGCCGCACCGCAGTCCATGGCGGTTGCACCCGCTGCGGCTACAGCCGCTCCGGCCGCTGCGCCTGTCGTGGAACAAACCGGACATACCGTCAAGTCGCCAATGGTCGGCACGTTCTATCGCTCGTCCAGCCCGGGGGCCAAATCTTTCGTGGAAGTGGGCAGCCAGGTCAAGGAAGGCGAGACGATTTGCATCATCGAGGCCATGAAGATCCTCAACGAGATCGAGGCCGACAAGGGCGGCACGGTGACGCAGATTCTGTGCGAGAACGGCCAGGCCGTGGAATACGGACAGCCACTGTTCATCATCGAGTGATCGGCACGTTGCATGTTTAAGAAGATTCTGGTCGCCAATCGCGGCGAAATCGCCCTGCGGATCCAGCGGGCCTGCCGCGAAATGGGCATCAAGGCGGTGATGGTTTATTCGGAAGCCGACCGCGAGGCCAAATACGTCAAGCTCGCCGAGGAAGCGGTCTGCATCGGCCCGGCACCGTCGGGCCTGAGCTACCTCAACATGCCCGCGATCATCTCGGCCGCCGAGGTGACCGACGCCGAAGCGATCCACCCCGGCTACGGTTTCCTGAGCGAGAACGCCGACTTCGCGGAGCGTGTCGAAAAGAGCGGGTTCCAGTTCATCGGACCTACGCCCGAAAACATTCGCACGATGGGCGACAAGGTGTCGGCCAAGCAGGCCATGATCAAGGCCGGCGTGCCTTGCGTGCCTGGCTCCGAGGGCGAACTGCCCGACGACCCGGTGCAGATCCGCCGCATCGCCAAGGCGGTGGGCTACCCCGTCATCATCAAGGCGGCCGGTGGCGGCGGTGGCCGCGGCATGCGGGTCGTGCATACCGAAGCCGCGCTGGTCAACGCGGTTCAGATGACGAAGGCGGAGGCTGGCGCGGCGTTCAACAACCCTGCCGTCTACATGGAGAAGTACCTCCAGAACCCACGCCATATCGAGATCCAGATCCTGGCCGACAAGTACAAGAACGCCGTGTACCTGGGCGAGCGCGACTGTTCCATGCAGCGGCGCCACCAAAAGGTGATCGAAGAAGCGCCTGCGCCGGGCATTCCGCGGAAGCTGATCGAGCGCATCGGCGAGCGCTGCGTCGCCGCTTGCAAGAAGATCGGCTACCGCGGCGCGGGCACCTTCGAGTTCCTGTACGAGAACGGCGAGTTCTATTTCATCGAGATGAACACCCGCGTGCAGGTGGAGCATCCCGTCACTGAAATGATCACCGGGATCGACATCGTGCGCACCCAGATCATGGTGGCGGCCGGCGAAAAGCTGCCGTTTACCCAGCGCCAGATCGAGATCCGTGGCCATTCGATCGAATGCCGCGTGAACGCCGAAGATCCGTACAAGTTCGTGCCCTCGCCAGGCCGTGTCACGCTGTGGCACCCGCCGGGCGGCCCGGGCGTGCGGGTCGATTCGCACATCTACTCCAACTACTTCGTGCCGCCGAACTACGACTCCATGGTCGGCAAGATCATCGTGCACGGCGACACGCGTGAGCAGGCACTGGCCCGCATGCGCACCGCCCTGCTGGAGACGGTGGTGGAGGGCATCAACACCAACATCCCGCTGCACCGCGAGCTGATGGTCGATGCCAAGTTCATGGCTGGCGGAACCAACATCCATTACCTCGAGGAATGGCTGTCGCAGCACAAGCGCTGAGCAACCGGGCGGGTCAACCCGCCCAGGTTCTTCCGCACCGATGGATGTCCCGGGGACGAATGCATGTTTGAGATCAGCCTTTTGTGCCCGCAAGACCGGGTCGAAACCCTGAGCGATGCGTTGGACGCGCTCGACGCCTTGAGCGTCAGCGTGGAAGACGCCGATGCCCAGACCGACGCCGAGCGGGCGCTCTTCGGCGAGCCCGGCATGCCGCCGCCGGAAGACGGCTGGCAGCGATCGCGCATTCAGGCGCTGTTTGCGACCGAGCCGCTGGCCCAGGAAGCCGCGGCCCTGCTCGCAGTGCAAGACTTCTTTGCCGGCTGCGAGATCCTCGGCGTGGCCAGCGTGCCGGACCAGGACTGGGTGCGGCTGACGCAGTCGCAGTTCGCGCCAGTCGAGATCACGAAGAGTTTCTGGATCGTGCCCACCTGGCACGAACCGCCGGCCCAGGCCGAACGCCTGATCCGGCTCGACCCCGGCTTGGCCTTCGGCACGGGCACGCATCCAACGACACGCATGTGCCTGCGTTGGATCGCGCGCGTGGGCGAAGCGGCGCCGGGCGCCAATCCTCTGGGCCGCGTGCTCGACTACGGTTGTGGTTCGGGCATTCTGGCGATCGGCGCGGCCAAGCATGGCGCAGTCGACATCGACGCGGTCGATATCGACGAAGCGGCGGTGCAGTCGACCCGTCTCAATGCCGAAGCGAACGAGGTGCAGCTCAATGCCGGCCTGCCCGACCGGGCTGGCGGCACCTACCGCACGGTGCTGGCCAACATCCTGGCCACGCCGCTGAAGGTTTTGGCACCGCTGCTGTGCGCCTATGTGGCGCCTGGCGGCTCGCTGGTGCTGGCTGGCATCCTGGAGCGCCAGGAGGAGGAGCTGAAGGCCGCCTACGCCCCGTATGCCGTGCTGTCGGTGGCCGACCGGGAAGACGGTTGGATCCTGATGACTGCTCAGCGCTAGGCGGTGAACGGTTGGCCTGCTCCACGATGCCCCTGGTTTTCTGCATGGTGATGCGCGCGACCATCGGCCATGGCGTCGAAATACAAGTTCGGGCGCCAGCTGGAGCCCTATGGCGCTGATCACCCGTTGCCCCGTTTGCGGAACCCGCTTCAAGGTGGTGCCGGACCAGCTGCGCATCTCCGACGGCTGGGTTCGTTGCGGCGAGTGCGGCGAGGTGTTCGACGCCTCGGCCGAACTCAGCCAGGGCGAAATTGCGCCGTCGCGACCGC
>JAQGNA010000559.1 GCA_028292075.1 Rhodoferax sp.
CTCGACGCGGTGGCTGGCGTCGATCTGCAAGCCGACGCGCGCGTTGCCCGAGATGCGGCTGTAGCCGTCGTCGTCGGGGTTGGCCGTCGCGATAGGCCGCGCGTTGAAGCCGTCGCTGCGTTCCTTAGAGATGCCCAGGGCGTAGTCGACCACGCCGACAGCAACCGTACCCGTGCTCCCTGCCGCGCCGGTGGAACCACTGACGCCGGCTTCGGCGGTGCGCGTGCCCCGGCTGCCGATGCCAATGCCCACCACGGGCGCGGCCGGGCCTTCGCCTCGGCGCGTGAACAGTTGCACCACGCCACCCACGGCGTCGGAGCCGTACACCGCTGCGGCCGGGCCACGCAGCACTTCGATGCGCTCGATGCGGGCAAGCGGCAGCTGCTCCCAGCTCATGCCACCGGTGGCCTGCGAGTCGACGCGAATGCCGTCGATGAAGACCGCGGTGAAGCGCGATTCCGCGCCGCGCAGGAACACGCTGGTGTTGCTGCCCTGCCCGCCGTTGCGCGCCACCTCCACGCCGGGCAGCCGCGCCAGCAGGTCGGCCACGCCGATGGCGCCGCTGCGTTCGATGGCCTCGCGGTCCACGACGGACACATCGGCCACCAGGCTGGTGATGTCTTGCGCCGTGCGGGTGGCCGTGACGACGGTGGCGCGCAGCGTCGCCGGGCCCGTCTGGGCCTTGGCTGAAAGTGGAACGAAGATCGCGGTGGCGGCGCATGCGGCAGCCAGGGCCAGGAACGGCGCGACAGGGCGCCGGGCGGACGGACAGGTTTTCATGAAGAGACCGGACAGGAAAGCCCTCACCGGCCTCCCCGCCGGTGCATGGGCGTCACGGCCGCGCCGCCTCTGAGAGGACGGCGCGGCCACCTTGTTGGCCGGTATCCGGGCTGACGGAAACTTGCGTCGCCTTCCCAGGTGTGTGTTCGAAGCACACCCAGTGGCTGAGTGACGCAAGCCGGGCCGACTGTTCAAAGCCGGCCCATCCGCTTGACCGTTGCGGGGGCAGCGCAGGCAAGGCGACCGGAGTCGCCATCCTGCTTCCCGTTGAACTGCGGCCTGTGAACCACGCCGCGAGCACCAACGCGGTGATTTTAACGATTCGCGCATGCCATCAACCCTACAATGTCGGTCTTTATGGCCCAAACCAACCAAATCGAACAGGTCACCGACCGGGCTGAAAGGCTCCTGGTGCGGTATGACGAACTCAAGCGCACGAACCGTTTGCTGAGCGAGCAGGTGGAGCTGCTGGTCCATGAACGCGATTCGCTGAAGTCGCGCCTGGGCGCGGCGCGGGCGCGCATCGACGCCCTGCTCGAACGCCTGCCCGAGGTGTCGGCGCCACCGGTGGTGCGGCCCGCACCGCGCAAGGACAGCACGCAATGAGGCTGGCCATGCGGGCCGGCCGCCAGGGAGATTTTTCGTGAACCAGCTCGAAGTTCAGATCATGGGGCAAAGCTACCGTCTCGGCTGCCCGGAAGACGGTGCCGAACGGCTTCAGGCCGCGGTGCTCAAGGTGGATGCCGCCATGTGCGCGATCCGCGACGCGGGCAAGGTCAAGGCCCGCGACCGCATCGCCGTGCTTGCCGCACTCAACCTGGCGTTCGACCTTTCCGCGCAGACGCCTCCCGGCGGCGCCACGGGAACGCAGATCGATCTGCCCACGACTGCCGTATCAGCCGTATCCGCAGTATCCGCCGTATCCGCCCTTGCGCCAGCCACAGCGCCTTATGCCTCAGCGACCTCCCCCGACGCTGCGAGCCACCCTGGCGACGACCCGCAACTGACGTCGTTGCTGGCGCGGCTGGACGACGCCCTGCGCGACGACGGCCGCCTGCTCTGACCTGTCCCGCCCGACTTCCGCGGGGTTTGTCAAACACCCCCCGGCATGTCCGTACCAGGGCGGGGCACAAGTCTTCAATTTTGCCGCGCGCGGCGCGCATGGGCCTACAATTGGGGTGTCTGCGAACCCGTCGGGCTTTATATTTCCTAGAACCAATGCTCATTGAGCCCGGGCCTGGAATATCACCTGGTAAGCGTGATCATCTCGCGTTAGATGAACCCAACATCAGGTTGACCTAGCCCACCTGAACCCCGGTTCAGGATGCAGGTCCGGTGGATCATTCGCAGACACCTATTCTCGCCTTCCGGCCACGCCACGGTTCGTTTCGCGGCGCTGACCGCGCAGGCCTTCAAGCCGACTCGACAACAAGAACAACATGCTGAGCCTTGACGCCGCCCTCGTGTTCGAATTCGCCCTTCTCGGGCTCGGCTCCGGCTTTCTGGCCGGGCTGCTGGGCATCGGCGGCGGCATGCTCATGGTGCCTTTCATCACCTACCTGATGTCGGCACGCGGCATCTCGCCCGACTTGGCCGTCAAGATGGCCATCGCCACGTCCATGGCGACCATCATGTTCACCTCCATCGCCAGCGTGCGCGCGCACCATCGCCGCGGCGCGGTGCGCTGGGACATCGTGCGCCGCCTGGCCCCGGGCATCGTGATCGGAAGCCTGGTGGCCAGCCTTGGCGTGTTCTCGCTGCTGAAGGGCTCGTCGCTGGCCATCTTCTTCGGCCTGTTCGTCGGCTTCTCGGCAACGCAGATGTTCCTCGACAAAAAGCCAGCCCCCACGCGCCAGATGCCCGGCACCGCCGGCCAGCTTGGCGCGGGCGGCTTCATCGGCTTTCTGTCGGGCCTGGTCGGGGCGGGCGGCGGCTTCATCAGCGTGCCCTTCATGACCTGGTGCAACGTCGCCATGCACAACGCCGTCGCGACCAGCGCGGCGCTCGGCTTTCCCATCGCGGTGGCCAACGTGATGGGCTATGTGGTCGGCGGTGCCGGCGTGGCGGAATTGCCGCCGGGCTCTCTCGGCTATGTGTGGCTTCCGGCCCTGGGCGTGATCGCCGTCTGCAGCGTGTTCACCGCGCCGCTTGGCGCCAAGGCAGCGCACAGCCTGCCGGTGAAAAAGCTCAAGCGCGTGTTCGCCAGCATCTTGTACCTGCTGGCGGCCTACATGCTCTGGAAGGGGCTCACCAGCCGTTGACACCGGCGGCCAGCAGGCCCAGGGCAGCAGCGCCTGCGCGGCCTCAGGCCGCGCTCAGTGCCGCCCGCTGGCGCACCGCCTCGATGGTCAGCTCGAGCTCCGCCGCCGGCAGACCCGGGGCGCACAGATAACCCTGGAACTGGTCGCACTGCAGGTGCTGCAGCATGGCACGCTGGGCGACAGTCTCCACGCCCTCGGCAATGATCGTCAGCTTGAGCGCGCGGCCCATCTGGATGATGGCGCTGACGATGGCGTGGTCGTTCTCGTCCTCGGGCAGGCCGCTGATGAACGACCGGTCGATCTTCAGCTTGTGGATCGGAAATTTCTTGAGGTACGCCAGGCTCGAATAGCCCGTGCCGAAGTCGTCGATGGACAGCGTCACGCCGAGCGCCGCCAGCGACTCCAGCCGGGCCAGCGCCTCCGCCGCGTCCTTCACCAGAATGGACTCCGTCAACTCGAGCTCGAGCAGCTCCGGCGCCAGCCCTTCCCGCGCCAGCACGGCGGCCACGCGGTCGACGAAATCACCCTGCTGGAACTGCAGCGCCGACACGTTGACCGAGACCGCGGTGGGCCAGCCCTTGCGCTGCCACACCGCCGCTTGGCGCACGGCCTCGCCCAGCACCCAGGAGCCGATGGTGACGATGTAGCCGGTCTCCTCCGCCAGCGGAATGAAGTCGCCCGGCGACACATGGCCGAGCTCGGGGTCGAGCCAGCGGATCAGCGCCTCCACGCCCACCACCTCGCCGGTGTGCAGGCTGACCTGCGGCTGGTAGTGCAGGCGGAACAGCCCGCCCTCCATGGCCACGCGCATCGCATGGTCCATCTTCATGCGCGAGAGCATCTCCACATTCATCTGGCGCTGGTAGAAGCGGAAGTTGGCGCGGCCGCGTTCCTTGACACGGTACATGGCGGTGTCGGCGCACTTGATGAGTTCGTCCAGCGTCAGGCCGTCGTTCGGAAACATGGCCACGCCGATGCTGCTGCTCACTGAAAAGTGCATCTCCTCCACCAGGAACGGCTGGGCGAGGCTCTCCAGGATGCGGCGCGCAACCGTCTCGGCGGCGGCCGGGTCGGCCTGGTGCAGGTAGGCGACGAATTCATCGCCGCCCAGTCGGGACAGCGTGTCGACCTGGCGCAGGCAGCCGGCGATGCGGCCCGCCACCTCCACCAGCACCCGGTCGCCGAACACGTGGCCGAGCGAGTCGTTGATGCTCTTGAAGCGGTCGAGGTCCATGAACAGCACCGCGAATTCGGCGCCGTCGCGTTC
>JAQGNA010000173.1 GCA_028292075.1 Rhodoferax sp.
GGTAAGGCAGCACCTTGCCCGTGGCCATCAGCGGAATGACTTCATCCACAGATGGGTACGGGTAGACGTAATGCAATCTCACCCACGCGCCGTACGGCTGCGCAAGCTCGCCCAACTCTTGCACCAGCTCCAGCATGCGCGTGCGCACCGGCTTGCCATCGAAGAACCCGGTGCGGTACTTCACGTCGACGCCGTAGGCCGATGTGTCCTGGCTCACCACCAGCAGCTCCCTGACGCCGCCTTCGAACAGCGCGCGCGCTTCCTTCAGCACGTCTCCGATCGGCCGCGAGACGAGATCACCGCGCATCGAGGGAATGATGCAGAAGGTGCAGCGGTGGTTGCAGCCCTCGCTGATCTTCAGGTAGGCGTAATGTTTGGGCGTGAGCTTGATGCCGGCACTGCCGAATGCATTGGGCACCAGATCGAGAAAAGGGTCGTGCGGCTTGGGCAGATTGGCGTGTACCGCGTCCATGACCTCCTGCGTCGCATGCGGACCGGTCACGGCCAGCACGCTCGGATGCATTTCGCGCACCAGATTGCCGCCATTGCCGCTCGATTTGGCGCCCAGGCAGCCGGTCACGATCACGCGGCCGTTCGCGGCCAGCGCCTCGCCGATGGTGTCGAGGCTTTCCCTGACCGCATCGTCGATGAAGCCGCAGGTGTTGACGATCACCAGATCGGCGCCTTCGAAGGTCTTGGAGGTCTGGTAGCCCTCGGCGCTGAGTTGCGTGAGGATCAGTTCGGAATCGGTCAGGGCTTTCGGGCAGCCCAGGCTGACGAAACCGACTTTGGGGATTTTCGTGGGGGAGATGACGGCGCTCATCCCCCTATTGTCGTTGTTCTCGCGGGGCACTGCGCTGGCCGGCCTTGCGAGCCCGGCCGTTCGCGGGTTACGGCTTGATGCCGAAGCTCCCCAGCATCTGCTCTGTCTGCTTTTGCATTTGTTCCTGCATCTGCACGAAGACGTTTTTCGACTGCTCGACGTAGGTGCCCATCATGCCCTGCATCGCTGGCGACTGCAGCTTGAGCAGATTGGCCCAGGCTTCGGGCGACAGCCCCTTGGCCTGCTCGCCCATCTTGCTCTGCAGGTCCATGAAGGTCTGCACGTTTTTCTCGAGGTAGGGCCCGAGGAAGCTTTGCATGGTGTTGCCGTAAAAACGGATGATGTTGGCGAGCGCCTGTTCGGTGAACATGGGCGCGCCGCCGGCCTCTTCTTCCAGGATGATCTGGAGCAGGATGGCGCGCGTCAGGTCATCGCCCGTCTTGGCGTCGCGTACCTGCACCGGCACGCGCTCCATGACCAGTTTCTTCACCTCGGTCAGGGTGATGTAGGTCGAGGTGTCGGTATCGTAGAGGCGCCGGTTCGGGTACTTCTTGATGACGCGATTCGCCGGCTTGTCGCTGGCGGGAGCTTGACTTGGCACTGCGTTCCTTGATAAATGGTGTGTTGGCACTTTACTGCACTGCAGCATTTTAGAAAACCAACGGGCCTGTCGCGTCCAGAATTACCCTTGAGCGGCTTTCGTCCTTCGCCTCGGCAGTCACAGGGGGCCGACGCTACGATGTCATCATTTGGAGAACACGACCATGACCTCATCGGCGCGAACCGAAAGACCTGTCTCGGCCTGGGTCCTGCCCTGCGTTCTGGCCATGGCGTTTGGTTTCGCTGCGGCGCCTTCCCTCGCGCAAGGCCTGGAGCGGTTCAAGGCGAGCGAGCCACGTGATGAGCGCTTGGCAATCAACCGGGCGGTACGGCAATGCGTGCGCCTTCTGCAGGAAAAGACGGCTCCGGCGCGTGTCAGCGTGACAGGCCCCTGCCGCAAGCCCTCTGGCGACTGGGCCGGAGTGGACCGGCTAGAGCCCGGCTACAGATTGCGGTTTTCGGTGACGCCGGCCGGCGCCTCGGCGGGCACCTTGCTCTCGGCGATCGAGGGCGATTCGGTGCGCGTGTTTTGCACGGCCGACGCGGAAGGCGCGGTGACCCAGTTCGAAGACGTGAAAGAAGGCCTCCGCGAATCCTTCAGTTCGGCTTCGCTCTGCTGGCCAGCGGGCGACTAGCCGGTCACAGCCGTCACCCCGTCACACCTCTCGCGAGCGGCTTCGGGTCATCGGGCGAAGGCACCGCCAGGCCGCGGAGGTAGCGTTCGACCCAGCGCCTGGCATTGGCCGTGTCGTCGCGGTCGAAACCCTCATGTCCGGCAAGCCAGGCCCCGTCTCCCAGGCGCGCGAGCGCACACCACACGTCGGCAGACATGGCCGCAACGGGACCTGGAGCGGCTCCGACGCCGAACGCCCCCTGCGCTGCCAGACGGGCGAGCACGTCGTGCAGCGTAGCGTCCGGCACGGCCAGTGGCCCCATGACCTTCACGGTCTTGGTTGATGCGGGCACCAGCTTTTCAACGGCCTTGCCGGCCTGGAAATGCAGTGGCATTTGCGACTCCATCAAGAGAATCCACCAACGGACCCACAAACAACAAACGACAAAGCAAAGAAAAAGCCCCTTTCCATGACAGAAAGGGGCTTGTTCGATTCGACAATTTGGTAGGCGCGGAGGAGATCGAATCCCCGACCCTCTCCACGTCAAAGAGATGCTCTACCACTGAGCTACGCGCCTAGAGAAGAATTGTCTTGGTAGACAACTGATCAGCCTCGAATTATAGCAGAAGATTTTTGCCTGACGCCAACTTTCCGATCGCCACGTTATTTTCATCGCCGGCGGGCCGACCGCACCCCGGGCACCTCGGCCACCACGCCGAGCACGCGGCCCAGGCGGGCCGCATCGGCCACTTCCACGGTGAAGGTCATCCACGCGGTGCTGCGGACGGTCTGTGTCTGCACGCCGATCACATTCATCTTTTCCTTGGCGAAAACCTCAGAGATGTCGCGCAGCAAACCCTGTCGGTCGGCCGCTTCCACCGACACGTCCACCGGATACACCGCGCCGGTCGCCTGCTTGCCCGCGCCCCATTCGACCTCGATGATGCGCTCGCCGTTCCGGGCCGACATCTCGCGGAAATTGCTGCAGTCGGCGCGGTGGATGCTCACGCCCTTGCCCCGGGTGACGAAGCCCATGATCGGATCGGGCGGCGCGGGCTTGCAGCACTTGGCGAGCTGCGTCATGAGCGAATCGACACCCACCACCAGCACACCGCCCTTGGGCGTCTTGTCGTTGCCGCGCGGCTTGCGCAGCAGCAGTTGTTCGTCGGGGTCGAGCACGGGCTCGGGTGGGCGCAACACGGTCTCGATGGCGCGCAGCGAGAACTCGTCCTTGCCGACCACCTCGAAAAGGTCGTCCGCGGTCTTGAAGCCCAGCTGCGCGGCGAGGTCGTCCAGCTTCATGGCCGTCTTGCCTTCACGCTGCAGCAGCTTTTCGACCGCCTCGCGCCCGCGTGCCACGGTGGTGTGCAATGCCATGGCATTGAACCAGGCGCGGGCCTTGGCACGGGCCCGGTGGCTGACCAGGTAGCCCAGCTCGGCGTTAAGCCAGTCGCGCGAGGGGCCGCCCTCCTTGACGGTGGTGACCTCGACCGTCTGGCCGTTCTGCAGCGGCGTGTTCAGCGGCACCATGGCGCCGTCGACCTTGGCGCCCCGGCAGCGGTGGCCCAGGGTGGTGTGCACGCTGTAGGCGAAGTCGACCGGCGTGGCACCGGCGGGCAGTTCGACCACCGCGGCGTCGGGCGTCAGCACGTAGATGCGGTCGCTGAGCATGTCGGTGCGGTTGCCGTCGGCGAGGTCGCCATGCGGCTGCAACGTGCCCGACATGTCGCGCTCCCAGGCCAGCAGCTGGCGCAGGACGGCGATCTTGCTGTCGTATTCACCACTTGCCGACACGCCGGCATAGCCCTTGGCGCCGGCCTCCTTGTAGGCCCAATGGGCGGCCACGCCATGCTCGGCATGGTCGTGCATCGCCTGGGTGCGGATCTGGATCTCGATCGGCAGCCCCTCGCCCTCGTTGGAGCCGGCCACCCGTGGTCGCACCACGGTGTGCAGCGACTGATAGCCGTTGGCCTTGGGCTTGGCAATGTAGTCGTCGAACTCGTTGTCGACCGGCGCGAACTGCGTGTGCACCCAACCCAGCGCGGCATAGCAGTCGGGCACGGTGGGCACCACCACGCGCATGGCGCGAATGTCGAACACCTGGTCGAAATCGAGCGACTTGCCACGCATCTTCTTGACGATGCTGTAGATGTGCTTGGGCCGCCCCTGCACCGTGGCGCGGATGCCTTGCGCGTTCAATTCGGCCTCGAGCGTGGTGCGCAGGTGGGCGATACCAGCCTCGCGCTCCACCCGCTTGGCATCGAGCAGCCTGGCCACCTGCTTGTAGGTGTCAGGTTCGAGAAAACGGAACGACAGGTCTTCCATCTCCCACTTGATCTGCCAGATGCCCAGGCGGTTGGCCAGCGGCGCGAACACCTGCAGCGACTCGCGCGCCATGTGCGGCGCCACCGGCGTCTTGCTGGCCGCATGGAACCGCAGCGTCTGAAGCCGCGAGGCCAGGCGCAGCATCACCACGCGCAGGTCGCGCGAGAACGCCAACAGCATCTTGCGCACCGTCTCGGTCTGCAGCGCCGGGTCGTCCACCAGATGCGCCGAATGCGCCGCCCCGCGCGAGAGCCGCTGCACCCGCATCAGCTGGGTGGTCTCGACGGCGAGCGCTGCGAAGTTTTCGCCGAAGGCCTTGGCGATGACCTCGCGTGGCTTGTTGAGGTGAACGCAGGCATGCACCAGATAGCTGGCCGCCTGCATCGCCTCGGAACCGCCCACCTCGCGCAGGATGCCCGCCACCGCGTCGGCGTGGGCCAGCGTGTTCTCGCCTGAATCGAGCATCTCGTCGGCGATCAGCGGCTCGGCGAAGGCCCGGGCGCGGGCCAGCGCCAGCTCGGGGCCGAGGTGGCCGGCCGTGGCCACGATCAGGCCTGCCGCCGGGTCGCGGGCCAGGGTGTGCGCCGCCTGGCCCGGGTCCTGCGCTGGCGTCAGCGAATGCTTCATGCCGGCTTCAACGTGGACTCACCGCCGGTCCGTCCACCAGGAAGGCCGTCACCGCCGCCACCTGCGCGTCTTCAATCAGCGTGGGCGCGTGGCCCACGCCGGCGAACTCGACCAGTTGCGCCTTCGGACCTCGCTGGCCCATGGCATGCGCCGTGGCCGCGGAGAGCAGGTCGGACTCGGCGCCCCGCAGCAGCAGCGTCTGCGCGGTGATGTGGTCGTACAGCTGCCAGAGCGCCTCCTGGCCCTTCAGGGTGGCCTCTTCGGTGACGCTGGCAAACGGCTGGGCGATGGCCGGGTCGTAATGCAGCGTGAGCGGTCCTTCCAGCTCGGTGGTGGAGTCGCCGGCTGGCTCAGCTGCAGCGCCAGTCGCATGCATCGGCCGCACCATGTGGCGCGACAGGGCCAGCCATTGGGCAGGGGTGTGCGGCCCGAAGCTGCTGGAGATGGCCCACATGGCATCGGCCGCCTGCTGCAGGCTAGCGAACTCGCCGGTCTGGCCCAGGTAGCCGCCGATGCGGCGCAGGGCGGCCCACTCGAGCGCCGGGCCCACATCGTTGAGCACCAGCCGGCGCACCGGCTGCGGCAAAGGCAGGCCGGGCGTGCCCGCCACCGCCATGCCGATCAGCCCGCCCATGCTGGTGCCAACCCAGTCGAGCACATCGATCGGCGCCTCGTGGTTCAGCTGAGCGAGCAAGGCCAGCATGTCGCCGGCATAGAGCGGAATCTGGTAGCCGGCCGGGTCCTTCAACCAGTCGCTCTGGCCGCGCCCCACCACATCGGGGCAGATCACCCGTGCATGCAAGCCAAGGGCGCTGGCGAGCACATCGAAGTCGCGGCCCTGCCTTGTCAGTCCGTGCACGCAGACGATGACGTGGGGATTCCGCGGGTCGCCCCACTGCCAGTAGGCCATGCGGTGGCCGGCGTTTTCAGTGCTGGCATGGCTGGCGCTGGCGCCGGGGCAGGTGAGATGGTGCAGCTGGGGTTGGAACATGGCGTTTTCGGATTCTTCGGCAACGGATGAGGCGCGGCACGCAAGAGAGCGCGCGGTCGGGGCGCTGAGGCCACCCCGCATGGGCGTCATCCTAATGGATACGGATTAACCCCTGAACCCGACCGCGGGCCATCCGCTTCAGGCCGCGCAGGAACGAAAGCCGACGAAGCGCACATCGTCTCCCGGCAAGGCAAAGCCACGAAATTTCGGGTACTTCATGCGCGCCCGTGTCGCGAACGAGGCACCGCGCAGCACCCGGGCCCGGCCGAACCACGGCACTGAATAACCAATCCAGGGATCGGCGCTGAAACCGTCCCAGGGCCGGAAGACGCTGGCCGTCCACTCGTGCACCTCGCCCCAGCGGAAGCCGCGCCGCGCGGCCGTCATTGCGGCCATCTCCCATTCGGCCTCGGTGGGCAGGCGGCGGCCGGCCCAGCGGCACCAGGCGTCGGCCTCCCACCAGCTCATGTGCATGGCCGGCTGGTGGCCCGCCATGCGCAGCGGCGTGCCGAAACGGGTCTGCATGACCGCGCCGCTGGCAACGCCGATGTGTTCCACATAGCGGGGCGCGCGCCGGCCTTCGCGCCCGGCCTGGCCTTCGACCCAGGCCCATCCGTCAGGGTGCCAGAACTCGGCGCGGTCGTAGCCGCCATCGTCGACGAACTCCACGTACTGCGCCCAGGTCACAGGCTGCGCGTCGATTTCGCATTCAGGAAGCGCCACCGGATGCGCCCATTTCTCGTTGTCGAACACGAAGCCGCCAGGCTCCGAACCCAGCCGCCAGGTGGTCGCCGGCAGCAGCAATGGCTCGCGCACCTGCGCCGGCCCGGGAGGCGCCACGGCCAGCGGCAGGCCCCGCGACTGCGCCAGCGTGATCAGCTGCTCGCCGCGCAGGTCTTCGTGGAACAGGGCCAGACGGTAGAAATACAGCGCCTCGTCCTTGTCGGGTGTCTTTTCGAGCAGCTCCAGCGTGCTTTCGAGTGTCTCGAGGAGATAGCTCTTCGTCGTGCCCAGCCCGGGCACGTCTGCAGGCGATGACTTGCCTGCCGGCGGCATCTGCTCCGGATTCCACCAGCGGTCGGCATGCGGTTCGATCGAGCCCAGACGCACCGGTTGCGACGGACAGGCGCTGCCCAGGGCGCGTTGCGTATTTCGCCCGAGCCAGGCCTCCGCCATCCAGCCCACGTGGCCTGCCAGCCAGAGCGGCTCCGGCCCATTGGCCGGCGCATCGGGCGAGGAGCGCAGCGTGTGCGCGCTGCCCGATTCGAACTGGTCCAACAGGTGCAGGGTGTGGTTGCGGGCGTCCATCAGGGCCAGCGACAGCAGGTCACGGCCGGCTCGGCGCATGTCTGGCGAATCGATGGCCGCGGGCGGCGCTGAATAAAGAGACGGCATGGCCCCATTATTCATCCACGCTTCGGGTCCACATGTCGGAGCGCACCGGCAGACCCGGGTTTTCCCTTGCGCAAGCCACGCGACCTTGGCGACCCCGCACCCTACAATTCCGCAGCCGCAACACAACACGCAGCCCAGGCGTTCCAACGCCCAGGCTGCGTGTTTTTGCATCTGGCGCCCGTCCTTGCTGACGTGGCGCTTACTTTAACGAACGACACAGGAAGACGCCATGCGTGCCTTATTGAAGTTCTCCAATGCCGTCGATGCGCTCAACGGGTTCATTGGCAAATACGTGATCTGGTTGATCCTTGCCTCCACGGTGATCAGCGGCTTGAATGCCGTGGTGCGCAAGGTGTTCAACTCGAGCTCCAACGCCTACCTCGAGATCCAGTGGTATCTGTTCGCGGCGGCCTTTCTGCTGGCCGCCGGCTACACGCTGCTCAATGGCGAGCACGTGAAGATCGACGTGGTCACCAGCCGCTTCTCGAAGCGCGTGCAGACCTGGCTCGACGTGGTCGGCTTCACGCTGTTCCTCACGCCGCTGTGCCTGGCCGTGCTCTATTACGGCATTCCGTTCTTCCTCAAGGGATTCCATTCTGGCGAGATGTCGTCCAACGCTGGCGGCCTGGTGCGCTGGCCGGTCTACGCCATGATTCCGCTGGGGTTCGGCCTGCTGCTGTTGCAGGGCCTGTCGGAGCTGATCAAGCGAATCGCTTTTCTGAACGGCCTGATCGAAGACCCGACCGCCAAGAAGGTGGAGAAATCGGCCGAAGAAGAACTGGCCGAGGCCATCGCCCGGCTGGCCGAAGCCAAAGTCCAAAAAGCCGACTGACCCCCAGGAGACCTCATGGCATTCTTCATCACCAACCTGGCCCCGATCATGTTCGCGGGCCTGATCGTCTTCCTGCTGATGGGCTTTCCGGTGGCCTTCAGCCTCGGCGCCTGCGGCCTCTTCTTCGGCTTCATCGGCGTGGAGCTGGGCGTGCTGCCCGAAGCGCTGCTGCAGGCCTTGCCGCTGCGCATCTTCGGCATCATGCAGAACGACACGCTGCTGGCGATTCCCTTCTTCACGCTCATGGGCCTGATCCTTGAGCGCAGCGGCATGGCCGAGGACCTGCTCGACACCATCGGCCAGCTGTTCGGCCCGGTCCGCGGTGGCCTGGCGCTGGCCGTCATCCTGGTCGGCGCGCTGCTGGCCGCCACCACCGGCGTGGTCGCCGCCTCGGTCATCTCGATGGGCCTGATCTCGCTGCCCATCATGCTGCGCTACGGCTATGACCGGCGCCTGGCATCGGGCGTGATCGCCGCATCGGGGACGCTGGCGCAGATCATCCCGCCTTCGCTGGTGCTCATCATCATGGCCGACCAGCTGGGCCGCAGCGTCGGCGAGATGTACAAGGGCGCGTTCCTGCCGGGCTTCATCCTCACCGGCTTCTACATCGCCTACGTGATCCTGCTGGCGATCTTCAAGCCGACCTGGGTGCCCGCGCTGCCACTTGAGGCCCGCACGATCCGCGAGGACAACGGCAAGGGCGGCCTGCTGTCATTGCTGCTGCTGACCATCGCCTCGACCGCCCTCGCCGTCTACTTCGGCGAACACTATGCCCAGGTACTCACCTGGTGGAAGGGCGAGACGGTTGAATCGGTGGCCACCGACGAGACCATCGTCGTCTCGATGTGCGCCGGCGTGCTGCTGGCGCTGGTGCTGGCGCTGATCAACAAAGTCACCCGGCTCGGACTTCTCTCGCGCATGGCCGAACGCGTGACCTTCGTGCTGATCCCGCCGCTGCTGCTGATCTTCCTGGTGCTGGGCACCATCTTCCTCGGCATCGCGACCCCGACCGAAGGCGGCGCGATGGGCGCCCTGGGCGCCTTCATCATGGCCCTGGTGCGTGGCCGGCTCAGCATGAGCCTGCTGAAGCAGGCCCTGAACACAACCACCAAGCTGTCGTGCTTCGTGGTGTTCATCCTGATCGGCTCCACGGTGTTCAGCCTCGTCTTCCAGGGCGTGGACGGCCCGCGCTGGGTGGAGCACCTGCTTGGCGGGCTGCCAGGCGGCCCGCTCGGCTTCCTGATCGTGGTCAACATCATGATCTTCTTCCTCGCCTTCTTCCTCGACTTCTTCGAGCTGTCGTTCATCGTGGTGCCGCTGCTGGCACCGGTGGCGCAAAAGCTGGGCATCGACCTGATCTGGTTTGGCGTGCTGCTGGCCGTCAACATGCAGACGTCCTTCATGCACCCGCCGTTCGGCTTCGCCCTGTTCTACCTGCGCAGCGTGGCGCCGAACAAGGCCTACACCGACCGCGTGACCAAGAAACTGATCCAGCCGGTGACCACCATGCAGATCTACTGGGGCGCCGTGCCCTTCGTGCTGATCCAGATCGTCATGGTGGGCCTGATCATTGCCTTCCCGGGCATCGTCTCGAGCGGCCTGGACAAGGCGGAGGTCTATGACCTCGAGAAAGTGCAGCGCGAGATGGAGGCCAACATGCCCGCATCCGACGCCCCGGCGCCCGCTCCAGAGCCTGGCGCCTCGGAACCCGAAGGCGCCGCGGCACCGGCGGAAGGCAAGACGGAAGGCAAGACGGAAGACGATCCGATGAAGGCGCTGCAGGACTCCATGTCCACCGAAAAGAAGTAGCAGCAACATGGGCGAGGCAACGCCTCACCCCTACGCCAAAGGCCCTGCCCTCACCGGCAGGGCCTTTTTTTGCGGGTGGGCAGGCGCGGCCGACCGTTCGCCGCGGCCATGCCATTCGTGTCGCACCGGCGCATCCTTCGCAGCTTTTTAGAAAACAGGCGCGCAAAAAAAAGTCCTCCCGAAGGAGGACCTGGCCGAGGGCAAGGAGCTCAGAGCTTCTGGGTTGCCATGAAGGTGTCGAAGCGGCTTTCGGCGAAGCGGAACCACAGCACCTGGTCGCGC
>JAQGNA010000174.1 GCA_028292075.1 Rhodoferax sp.
TCGACCGCCTATGCCCTGTCGGCTGGCGGGCCGCTGCTGCACCCGGCCATTCCCGGATGGGTATTGGTGCCCATCGCGCCGCACACTTTGTCGAACCGCCCCATCGTCCTGGCCGACCCTGGCGAGATCGTGATCGAACTGGTGGCCGGCCGGGACGCCAGCGCCAATTTCGACATGCAGTCGCAGGCGACCCTGCAACATGGCGACCGCATTTCGGTGCGGCGTTCGCAACACCATGTGCGCTTCCTGCATCCCAAAGGCTGGAGTTATTTCGACACCCTGCGCAAAAAGCTGCGCTGGAACGAAGGGAATGTATGACCCCCCCTACGTTCGGCACTGCGTGTCCCGCCTGTCCTCCAAGCATTGACTGCCCTCACTCCCAAGACTGAACGACGCTGACATGGCCCTGAAACGAATCACCCTGCGCGACTTCGTCATCGTGCGCGAACTCGAGCTCGACCTTTTGGCCGGCTTCACTGTGCTCACCGGTGAGACCGGCGCGGGCAAATCCATCCTGATCGACGCGGTGCAGCTGGCTCTGGGCAGCCGTGCCGATGCCGGCGTGGTGCGCGAAGGCGCGGGCCGGGCCGACATCAGCGTCGAATTCGACAGCCCGGCCGAGACGCTGGCCTGGCTCGAAGAAGCCGGCTTTGACACCGCCGACACCTTGCTGCTGCGCCGCACCATCGATGCCCAGGGCAAGAGCCGGTCGTGGATCAACGGCAGCCCGGCCACCGCCACCCAGCTGCGCAACATCGGCGACCACCTGCTCGACATCCACGGCCAGCACGCCTGGCAGAGCCTGACCCGGCCCGACACGGTGCGAGGCCTGCTCGACGCCTACGCCGGCACCAGCCCCTCGGCGCTGCAGGCACGCTGGGCCGACTGGCGCGCCGCGCAGAAGGCACTGGCCGATGCGCGCGCCGCACGCGACTCCTGGCAGCAGGAGCAGGAGCGGCTGGCATGGCAAATCGGCGAGGTGGAGAAGCTGTCACCAGGTGCTGACGAATGGGACGAGCTCAACACCGACCATGCCCGGCTGTCCAACGCCCAGGCACTGCTGGACGCGGTGCAGACCGCCATCGACGCACTGGAAAACGATGACAGCGGCGCTCTCGGCGGCCTGGTGCGCGCGCACACAGCGCTGCAGGGCCAGGAGCACATCGCCCCCGAATACCGCGCCCTCGCGGAGATCCTCGCGTCAAGCCTGGCGCAGGCCGAAGACGCCGCCCATTCGCTGCACGCCACCTTGCGCCGAACCGAGCTCGACCCCAACCGGTTGGCGGAACTCGACGAACGCATGGCGCTCTGGGTTTCGCTTTCGCGGCGCTACAAACGCACGCCGGCCGAGTTGCCAGCGCTGCTCGCGAGCTGGAAGCAGGAGTTGGCGCGGCTCGACGCCGCCGCCGACCAGGGCGCATTGGAATCGGCGGAGCGCTCGGCCCATGAGGCCTATCTCGCCCAAGCCAAGGCACTGACCAAGGCGCGCACCCAGGCGGCGCCAAAGCTGGCGCGGGCCATTACTGCATCGATGCAGGGGCTCGGGATGCAGGGCGGCCGCTTCGAGGTGGCGCTGCAACCGGTGGAACCCAGCGCCAGCGGCATGGAAGAGGTGCAGTTCCTCGTCGCCGGCCATGCCGGCAGTTCGCCTCGGCCGGTGGGCAAGGTGGCCTCGGGCGGTGAACTGTCACGCATTGCGCTGGCGATCGCCGTGACGACGAGCGAACTCGGCACCGCACAGACACTGATCTTCGACGAGGTCGACTCGGGCGTGGGCGGCGCGGTGGCCGAGACCGTCGGGCGACTGATGAAGCAGCTTGGCCGCGACCGGCAGGTCATGGCCGTCACTCATCTGCCGCAGGTTGCCGCCTGCGCGGACCACCATCTCGTGGTGGCGAAGCAGCGCGAGGGTAAAACCACGATCAGCAGTGTGGGCAGCGTGACCGGCGAAGAGCGCGTGGCCGAGATTGCGCGCATGCTGGGAGGGGAGCGGCTCTCGAGCACCACGCTGGCGCACGCCAAGGAAATGCTCGATGGTGTCTGATCCAGCCGCCTGGCCCGACGCCCGGGTGCCGTCGTCCACACACAAAAGTGTTCGCCCGCCCTGCCCTGTCACCAACTGTCCGACATGCAAACTGAAATCATCCTGATCACCGGCATGTCCGGCTCCGGTAAATCCGTGGCGCTGCATGCCCTGGAAGACGCCGGCTTCTACTGCGTCGACAACCTGCCGCCCGAGCTGCTGCTGACCTTCGTCAAGCTGGAGCAGACGCACGGCGCGACCAAGGTGGCCATCGCCATGGACGTGCGCAGCGCCACCTCACTGCCGCTGGTGCCGGAGCAGCTCGAGACACTGCGCAAGAACGGCGTGCAGATCAAGCTGCTGTTCCTCGATGCCGCCACCGACACCCTGGTGCGGCGCTATTCCGAGACCCGCCGCAAGCACCCGCTTTCGCGCTCCGACCTGATCGACCAGCAACGTGCGCTGTTCGAGGCGATTGAACTCGAGCGCGAACTGCTGGCCGACCTGCGCGACCAGGCCCATGTGATCGACACGAGCATCATCCGGTCATCGCAACTGCAGGGCTACATCAAGGGGCTGGTGGCCTCCGCGGCCAGCCAGTTGACGCTGGTGTTCGAATCGTTCGCTTTCAAGCGCGGCATACCGCTGGACGCCGACTATGTGTTCGACGTGCGCATGCTGCCAAATCCGCACTACGAGGCCGATCTGCGGCCACTCACCGGATGCGACGAACCGGTGGCGCAGTTCCTGCGGCAAAGCCGGGACGTGGCGCAGATGTTCAGCCACATCGAGCAGTTTCTGACCCACTGGCTGGAGTTCCTGGCGCGCGATCACCGCAGCTATGTGACCGTGGGGATCGGCTGCACCGGCGGCCAGCACCGCTCGGTGTACCTGGTCGAAAGGCTGGCGGCGGCGTTCAGCGAGAACTGGGTCACACTCAAGCGCCATCGCGAACTGGACGCGCGCGGCAACTTCAATGGGCCTTCGTCTGGGCTGAAGTCGGGCTCAACGATTTTCTGAACCAAACGCTGCGCCGTCCGCGGCGCCGAGGTTCAACCGGCTTCGAGCAACTTGCGAACCGGCGTGGGCAGGCCGAATTCCGCCACACGCTCCCGCTCGACCCACTGGCCCACCGCGTCGGGGGCCACACTGCCGGGCCAGTCGACCATGACGCAATGCAGGTGCAGGTCTTTGTGGGTCAGCACATGCAGGAACGCAGGCAGGTCTTCGACGTTGGCCCCCGGACCGGCGCGTTGCAGCAGCGGGGCCACGGCGTCGCGACTGCCAAACACCGGAAGGCAGAACAGCCCCGCCCAGACGCCGGTGTCGGGACGCCGCTCGAGCCAGATCCGGCCTGACGCATCGCGCGCCCACAGCAACCACCATGATTCGCTGCTGCGCTTCAGCTTGCGGGTCTTGACCGGAAACCGCTGAGGTTCGCCGGAGCGATGGCCGATGCAGAGATCCTGCAACGGGCAGAGCAGGCATGACGGGTTGCGCACCAGGCAAACGGTGGCACCCAGGTCCATCAGGCCCTGGGTGTACCGCGGCATGGCGGTGGGCAGATCATGATGGGGAAGCAAGGCGGATGCCTGTTTCCAGAGCTGGCGTTCGTTGGCCGCCACCGAGAGGTCGGCGCCGAAGCCCAGTGCCCTGGTCAACACCCGTTTCACATTGCCATCGAGAATGGCGGCGCGTTCACCGAAACAGAACGAGGCAATGGCCGCGGCGGTGGAGCGGCCGATGCCGGGCAAGGTCTGCAGCGCCTCGGCCGTGGCCGGGAACTGGCCGCCGTGCACGGCCATGACCTGCTGCGCACAGCGATGCAGATTGCGTGCGCGGCTGTAGTAGCCGAGGCCGGCCCATTGCGCCAGCACCTCGTCCTGGTGCGCCGCGGCCAGGGCCGCTACGTCAGGAAACCGCTGCAGAAACCGCGCGAAGTACACGAGAACCGCGCTCACCTGCGTCTGCTGCAACATGATTTCCGAGAGCCAGACACGGTAGGGGTCACGCGTGTTCTGCCACGGCAGGCTGTGGCGGCCATGCGTGGCCTGCCAGCGCACCACCCGCGAGGCAATGCCGTCACCGTCAACCTCATCGTCAATCGCACTGTGACCGCAGCCGTTAACGGCCAGGGCGGGCACGGCCGTGCCGGTGCCACCGGCCATCGGCTTGTCGCGGCTCATGCCGTGGCGTCCGCCGGGCCATCACCGGTCTGCAAGGCAGCGCCGGTCGAGAGAAAGTAAGAAGTCAACAACTGAAGACGTGTTTCGAGCTGGCCGAGCACCGCCTCTTGCGTCTCGATTTCGGCCACGCGTTCGTCAAGGCCCCCCGCTGCCTGCTGGATGCGGTCGATGGCTTCGATGCGGCGGCTGAAGCTGGTGCGGCGCTCTTGCAACTGCGATTCGAGCTGCCCCGCGGCGGTCTTGCTCCAGATCTCCACCTCGGCAAAGGCCGCTTCGTACACAGCCCTGAGCCGCGTGGCCAACGCCCGCACGAGTCGGTCGGCGAACTCGGGTTGCGCCAGCCGCAGCGCATGGGTCAGCCCGAGGTAACGCAGGTGGCTCTGCTCGATCTGGCGCAGCTCCTGGTCGAAGCGGGCGACATCGGGCTCGCTGGGTGCCTGCAGAGAAAAGCCGTATTCGGCATTGAGCTGGCGGAAGGTCGCGGCCAGCATGGTCTGGATCTCGAGGCTGTTGGCCCGCGCGCGCTCGAGGTTGCCCCGCAGCCGTGTGAAGGTTTCGCCATACACGCCCTTCACGTTGAGCTTGATGCCCGGACGCTGCAAGGCGGTGGCAAGCGCGGCCATTTCGGCTTTGAGCGCACGGCTTCCGAGCAGGGTGAACACGTCGCCCAGCAACTTGTGCTGCACCGAGCGCACGGCATGGATCTTGGCGTTGCCGATATCGAATTCGAGCTTTTCCTGTTCGATGCGCTGGCGCATGTTCTTGATGACGGCGCTGTTCTTGCCGCCCAAGCCCTGCAGTTCGGCTTTTTGTTCCGAGA